>JBJMMA010000182.1:0-39168 GCA_045805065.1 Bdellovibrionia bacterium
GGACGACAAATTGACCGGTCGCTACGTGCAAGCGCCACGTATTATAAAGCCACGCCGTGCGAAGATCATCATCATACAAAAGGATCTGCCCCATCTTATCAATGAGCAGGCTCAAGACCCTGCGATCATCGGCGTTGCCGTGAGCAGCACCGCCAAGAACCCGGACAAGGTTTTTCGTACGATCGAAGTCCTTATCATTTGGAATGAGAAGAGTTGCCTGACTCCAGAGTTCAGAGCCTGCTTCCCAGCCCGTGAAAGTGATGAAAGAGGTGATTCCGGAATGAACCAGACCGACCAACACTTTGCGTGAGGTTGCGTTCTCAAGAATCGACGTCAGGATCTGAATCGGTTTCTTGGCAAGCGCTCCCGTCAGGCCCGCGGTTGCCATGGAGCTGATGAGTTGGCCGCCCGTTAAAAGATGCTCAGCCGCATCCAGCGACATTTTTTCCAGGCGTTTCGTATCAATGGGTCTGCCTTCGAGCTTTGCCCGGTGAACTTCCTGCGCGACTAGCTCAACGCCCGCGAGAATCATGATCAGAACAACGGTACGCCCGGCTTCTTCCATGCCGTGCAAGGCACCTCTTGCCATTTTCTTCGCAACGGTTCTCTCCAGTGATTTTTGAAAGTCGTCGCGATTGGAGTCCTGCATAGACTGAATTCTATGAACCCAGTCGCTGCTCCCGACTCTAAGAGACTTGAGCGCCGAATGAAGTCTCGATGGCGTAACGTCGGCTGGAGCAATCTCACCGGGCTCACCAGCGGCGCGTGCAACCGGCGTCAGAGCGGTGGATACAGACAGAAGGAGAACCAAGGAGAATCGAAAGACGGTTTGAAACGCGTGCCTTGAGTTCATGGAAGCTCCTTCTGTCTGCTGCTAGTAAGCTAGTAGGCTAGTAGATTGACTTAGCGGTATTCGCCTGCGCGAATCGCACGCTCGACAGCCTTTGCTTCTTCAGATTTCGCACGTTCGCCGGTGAGCTCACCCTGGCGACGAGATGCGCGTTCATCAGCATCTTCAACCAGGGCTTTGCGTCTTTCGGCCAACGCCTTAGGTACGATTCTCTTGTCCGCGATGATTTCCTCAGCCTTGGTGAGGGCGTCCCGATACTTATCGGCCATGGTCGCGTTGACATCAAACTCGATGTCAGGCTTCACGCCGTTGTTCTCAAGATAGCTTCCGTCTTTGCGAACGATCAGGGATTCAGTCTGACGAACCGCGAAGTGACCGTTTGGAGCCTGGTCACTGGTATGGTCGACAACATTTCCGCCGGCACCCATGGTATTGGTTCCAGCAATGACTGCCAAACCGTTGTCTTGCATGATCGCAGGGAAGATGTCACCGCAGGATGCGTTCATTTCGCTGACGAGAACCACGATCTTGTTGAAGTGCACGCCTTCATTCGGAGGGTTCTTGTCCGTCACGATATCCGAGACGTTATAGAGACTCGAGAGGCGCTTGCCTTCGTTCTTTTCAGCGCGAAGCTTTTCATAGATTCTGCGCGCGCGTTCACGTTGCTCGTCGGAGTTCTTGTAATCGATGGCTGATTGCTGGAGCTCGAGCAGCCAGTTGTCGTTCAAGCCAAAACGCATCTCAGGTTGTTTGACTGGCTTGTCTGAGAAGGCTTGAGCAACTTTTGCGAGAAGCGAGAGCGATCCGCCTGGGTTATCGATCGTATCGACGATGACATTGGTGACGCCGAATTGCTTGAATTTCTTCAGAGTCGCGCGGAGCTCATCGACTGCAACTTGCTCAGGGACCTGAACTTCAAATTCTGCAATTCGAACGTATCCTACGCGCTTTTTGGCGCGAACCTTACCATTGGCGTCCTTGACATCCATGGCATAGACGTAAGCTGGAAATGCTTTGGCGTCTTCAATGGAGATGGCCCCTTCAGGGATAGCGCGCTCCGTTTTAAGCTTTTCCATTCCCATCGGCGCAGTTTCCGGGCCGGACTTCTTGGTCGTCAGCTCAATTGCTGACGGAGTTTGAAGCTTGAAGGTCTGCAAGAAATCCTTCTTGCCTCCGCCTTGATAAGTTTCGATCAAATCTTTGACCGACATCGGAACGCCTCGCTGGTCCAGAATGGCCAAAGAGAGCTCGCCTCCGGTATGAGGGTCTGACACGCTCAAGGTCTTTGCATCGGTCTTTCTTGATGCATCAAACAATGCGCGCTCAAGCTTGAAGTCATACAGATCCTTTTTGATCCAAGGGAGCGTGACGGTTCTTGTTTTTCCCGTGATAGGATTCTGGACCGTAAGTTTGACGTCATCCTTTTCGGGAATCGGCAAGGTCAAGCTCATGCGGGTAAAAAGGTTCTTCATATGAACCGTCTTATTTGCGAGATCGTTTCCGAGATTGCGATATGGAACCAGATTCTTGTCGATGTACTCAAAGAGCGGCACGCCATCGATTGCCGTGATTTTTTCGCTCACTTCGATCGGGAAGTTGCTTCGATCGATGGATGGAATGATGTCGGTCACGCGGAAGTTCTTGCCATCACGAACGCCTGAGATACCGAGATAGGCGATCTTGGCCTGGCCAGGAACGGAGGCGGGGCTGATCGAGCCAGCGGTGTGCGCATCCTTGAACTCAGCAACGAACTGAGCCATCACGCGGTAGAACTCATCGTTCGACTTCGTGCGCTTGGCTTTGGTCATGTAGACCTTTTGAAGTCTTTCAATGTCGTAGCCGTTGCGAGCTTCCTTGTACTCAAGCGGGGCGTAGTTGTTGCGGAAGATGGAGAAGAGCCATTGCATGTCGGCAACTTTATCTTCGGTCGTCAGCACGTGATCGGCCGCGGGATCACAGGCCACGGTCCCCAGGGCACCAGCGATGACAGTCGCGCAGACTACCAAGGATTTGAAAGATGCGTTTCTGATGAGGTTTTTCCTGATCGATCCGAAGCTGAAAATAGCCATACTGATTTTTACCTACCTACTGTTGATGCTTTACCGTCAGAGTGAAGTCCCTGAATCAGCGGCCTAGCAAACCGCTGGACCCTGGTTTTACAAGGGTTGTGCCACGCGTAAACCTAAGCGATTTCTGCGGTTTAGAGGTAGGGGCGTAAGTTTGGAATTTGTGTCTGGGACGACACGTGCCTAGTCTTTAGACAGAGGCAGAAGAGAAGTAAAAGTCGATCAAGCGGACCTTGCCACGGAAGGTCTGGCCTGCTTTTCGAGATCTTTTGGAATTATGACGGTGAACTGAGATCCCATGCCCGGCGAGCTGTCGACCAGGATGGTTCCGCCGTGAGAGAGCACGATTTGCTTTGCGATAAAAAGCCCAAGGCCGAGTCCAGCAGCGGAAAGTGCAGCGCCTCGTTCAAAAGGCTCAAAGATTTTTGCTCGTGTTTTGGGAGTCATGCCCGGTCCATGATCAATGATCGTGATCTCGACATTTCTTTCCCGCTCTTTAATGTGGATTTCAATGGGTTTTCCTTTGGCGTATTTCAAGGCATTGTTCAGAAGATTGGTGAGCACTTGCTCCACGCGCGACACATCCCAAATGCATTCAGGATTGGCGTCGATACTGACGTGTAAGGGGGTTTTCGCACGCTCAAACTCAA
Source organism: Bdellovibrionia bacterium (assembly GCA_045805065.1). Lineage (GTDB taxonomy): Bacteria > Bdellovibrionota > UBA1018 > UBA1018 > UBA1018 > CAZCBS01. The sequence continues at coordinate 3,567 of JBJMMA010000182.1, forward strand.
TGCGGAAGCGCTCGGTCACCGCGCGAACCACGTCTCCGGCGTGACACTTCTCCCTTTTTAGCCAAAGTAGCTGCCCCGCGCGGATAGTTGCCACATCCATGACGTTATTCACAAGACGTGTGAATCGCTCGAGCTGCTTTTCCATGCCCTGGCTGTACCTCAGCAACAAATCGACGCTGGATGCATCTCCCTTTTTAAGTCGTTCGAGCCCTTGCTGAAAAAGCTGAAACTGAAGCCTGAGTGGAGTCAAAGGGGTTCTGAGCTCGTGCGAGGCGATCGAGATAAAGCGATCGCGTTCTCCCAGGGTCTGACTGAGCTCACGGGTCTTAAGTTGCACTTGAGAGCTCAAAGCGCGGTTCCAGGCAATGCTCAGGAAAAGGACACACAGCAAAAATGCCGTCACGATCAAAGCGATCTGAACGGATCTTTGAGCAAAAGGATTTGATGGCCTGACAAACCACTTCGCGTAAAGTTCGTCGTACTTACCGCTGCTTTGAACACTCATGAGCCCTGCGTTAAGCTGGTTCAGCAAGACATGGTTACCTGATCTCACGGCAAAACAATACTTGATGGGAAGGATGGGCGAGCCCGAGTTCAGGATGTTCGAGAGACCGAGCTTATCCCTGAGATAGGTTCCGACGGCCTGACTCACGATGGCCGCATCATAGTGGCTTTTAGAGAGGAGCTGAAGCGCTTCGGACTCGCTAGAGACCAGGACAAGGCGGGTGTCGGGCGCGTTCTCCGCAAGGTATTCATGCGCAAACGATTTGGATTCAACAATGATCGTGTGTCCTTTGAGCTCACTCAGGGAGCTAATGACAGGTGCATCCTTTCGCACAAAAAATGAGTGATTCACGATCGCAAACGGTACGCTGAAATCGTAGATCCGGTCCCGCACTGGCGAATAGAACATCGTTAAGACGTCCACATCGCGTGTTTGCAGCGCGTGTATGCGTTCGCTCCAAAGACCAAGCCGCACATGAACTGTCGCATCGAGGTTCTGTGCAATGGCATGCATGAGCTCGACGTTGAAGCCGCTCGGCCTTCCATGTGAGTCAATGAACTCATAGGGTGGGTAGGCGTAGTCGCCTCCCATAACGAATTCCGTTCTGGCTGACGCTGCGGGCAGGCTAGCCCAGGTGGCAATAGCAGCCAAAATGATAATTAGTAATGCGCGAAGTGCTGACATGGGTCATGCCAGCTTGTGCAAAGCTTGTGCGTACTAACGTTCTGTCAGGCTTTTACTTCACGTATCGGCTCACCCAGCAGCGGGATATTCTCTCGACTCAACCTCTCAACAAGCCGAATGTGGAAATCCGTTAAAGCATCTCCTGTCTTATCGGAGTCAACCACCCAGAAACCCGTGGTAATAAGCTGATTGCCATCGCTGATGCTGGCGAGCTGAACCCATCCGCCCTTTTGAGGAATCGCTGGAACGACTTGGGGATGAATCTCCTGGCAGATGCCTTTGATCTTGGCGAAAGGCACGCTCAGTGGCACGCGAAAACGAGTGGAGCAAGCACTCGCAGGTCCTTCCATCGTCATGTTGAGAATCTTGGTATTGACGAGGTCCTGGTTAGGAACGACCAGAATGTTCCCATCGCGAATATTGAGGCGCGTGCTTCGCAGGCCGATCTCATCCACGACGCCGACAGAGCCGCCCAGGTTGATCTTGTCACCCGGACGAAGGTTGCGGTCGATGATCAGAGTAAAACCAGAGATCATATTGGACAGCGTATCCTTTGCCGCGAGACCCACGGCCAAGGATCCAACACCCAGGGCTGTGATCAAGGACATCACGTCATACCCAAAGTATTTCAACAGCATGATGCCGCCCATCATGAAAACGATGAGGGTCACCATGTTACGCATTAAAGGAACAAAGCCATGCTGGAAAGCGTCAGCGCCTCGCGGCACTTTCATTGCGCTGAAATCAATGGCGATCATCGCGGATTGGCGGACCAGGTTCAGGAAGGCGAGGACGAAGGCCACGTAAATCACATGCTGAATCCAAAGATCAGCTTTTGGATGAAGGGGGGCAACATCCGCCGCGATCCTGAGTCCTACAGGATAAACGAGATAGGACACGGGCTTTGCTAACCGGCTCAGGAAATCGAGAGTTTTGTGATCCTTCCATCGCCGGAGAAAGGCTCCCACGGCGGCTGCCACGACAAAGGTCGCGATGACAACACTGATTGCAAGAACCCATTCTCTAAAAACCGGTAATAAATCTTCCATAAGTTCCCCCAATCATTATCATAAAATACGATTGAAATTCCACGCTGTGAGTGCCACACTCCCGACCATTAAGCTCTGTCGTTATGGAGCTTGGGGAAGCTTGGGGCAGCTTTGGGGGAAGATAGTTTGGCTTCTGGTAATATGAACCAACTGCAGTTTCAGGTCGAACTGGGGCGCATTGCAGTGTCCTGGAATTCGTACGGGATGCTGAGCCGCATTCAGTGGATGCAGCCGACCGATTTGATCCTGACTGACGTTGAGGCAAAATCCGCAATGAATTGGGCGCCAGGTCCTATTTTGGATCTTGTGGGTCGCCTGAAACATTATTTTGAATGCGGCCAGCCTCTGGGCAGCTTTCCTTGGGAATGGACGGATCAATCCACCTGGACGCCATTCCAATACCAAGTCTATTCTTGGATCGCCAAAATCCCGCACGGTGAGACCCGGACTTATGGTTGGGTCGCAAACCGCATCGGACGTGGAAGCGCAACGCGCGCAGTAGGTCAGGCGCTGAAGAACAATCCGCTGCCGATTTTCATTCCTTGCCATCGTGTCGTGGCGGTGAACTCTTTGGGCGGATTCATGGGTGCAACAGACCCTGAGCAGCCAGAAGTGGCCTTCAAGAAAAAGCTACTTGCTCTGGAACAGAGCTATCTCAATCCTTCGTTCTCTTTCATGAACACATTGCTTGCCGAAAGCGCTGAAGATGCGCAAGGCCTGCAAGGTCTTCAGGGCCTCCAGGGCCTTCAAGAAGAAGAAGACGAACAAGAGATTTTTGCGGGTTAATTTCCCGAGCGAGGCGGACCGTGGAGACGGAGTCGCGAAAATCAATAGCTCTCTCAGGACTCTTCGCTGCAAGCGTGATCGTGTCGCTTGGAACGTTCTGGTGCTTTCAGCGCGGGGCGGATGATTTCAAGGTCTTTTACGTTGCCTGGCAACATGTCATCCATGGCAATCCGATGGACATTTACCGGGTATCGCCGGATCGGTTTCTCTACGCTCCTGGGTTTGCCTGGTTATTGGCAACACTAGGCTGGCTCCCCAGAGGGTTGTCTCTTGCGCTCTGGTGTTTTGGAAAAGCAGCTCTCGTGGGTTGGATGGTTCGTGCGTTCTCTCGAAGAACTTCAGAATCAGATTCAGTCTATGCCGCGGGCCTTGCAGCCTGGGGCGTTCTGCTTGTTGCACGTCCCATCCTCATCGACTTTCAATACGGCCAGGTCAATCTTCTGATTTTGTCGGCATGCGTGTGGGCATTGCTTCGACACACGGACCGGAGCACATCAACAGTACCGGATTTTCTCAGTTGGATGCTTGCAGGCATCGCAGCCATCGCAAAGCTGTTCCCATTGCCACTTCTCATTGTTCCGTTTTTTGTAACATCGTTTAAAGGTCAAAAGCTTGATCCTAAAAAACTCTGGCTTGAAAGAGCAGGCCTTGCTCTAGGCGTGGCGCTTGCGGTTTTCGTTCCGGTCATCAGCGTCGGATGGAGCGGTTGGTTTGAGCTCATGCAGCAATGGCGTGGCGCCTTGATTGATCGTGGCTTTCCACTGGAGAGCCATAATCAGAGCTTTGCTGCGTTTCTTCAGCACTACGCAAGCGGGCTTCCGACTGAGATCATTGCTCAGCATCGAAGGCAGCTCTCTTTAGGCTTTGCCTTTCTATCGTCGAATTCCATTCAGCTTCTTGCTGCAGCCTGGAGCTTTTTCTTTGCTGGATCAATCCTCACCTGGATTTTGGCAAAGCCTGTTGGAATTGATCTCAGATCACAAGTTCTTCGCGAGCGCTGGATTGCAGTGATTGTAGGACTTCTCGTGCTGCCATCGCACCTGGTATGGAAGCCCTACTTTGTCATGGGTCTTCCTGCCGCACTCATGGCGGTTCACTATTGGAATCGACGCTGGCCCTGGCTTTTTGCGATCGGCCTTCTCATGAACTTCAGTGGCTTTGATACGCTTGGACAGGAATGGGGCGCGCGCTTTGAGGCCGCATCCATCCTGCTCTGGTGTCACCTGGCGCTTCTTTTGGCATCCTTCACCCGGTCAGATGCGATGATATCCGAGAGCAGGCCGTAAGAAGAACCGATCGTCGCTTTTTTCCCAAAAGCCCAGAAGAGGGGCAGGTTCAGGAATGGCATCGATTTCGATCCACGAATGAGCGCCACTTTTCCGAGTGGCCGTGTGACAGTCGTTGAGTTGATGACATTCAAGATCATATCGGCCAGCGCCTTGGTTTGTGGCGCAACCTGCACAATGCCAGAATCAATGAGGCGGCTTCCCACTTCTTTCATTTTGTTGAAGCCGCAATCCAGCTCATCTCTGCCATCGAGAATAGAATAAGAAAGAGTTCCGTCTTTCTTCTTGCCGCAATTATCAAACACGCCTTCCATTCCGATGGCCGTGATCGTCGCGAGGTCAAGATCGCTCTGGCTGATGTATTTTCTCGTTTCATCTGGCGAAGGTATGATCTCGTCAAAGGCGATGAAACACGACTTATCAAACCCAAACTCGTTACAGCGCTGGTAGGTGCGCGGGAAGTTTCTCTTGAGCATGTCTCCGATATGGGCGCGGTAGACTTCACGAGTGATCATGAAGTCACCATTCATTGCTTCTTTTGCCGCGTCTTTGCCGCCAAGAATCTCCTCAAGTGCATACTGCCGGTAATGCGGAAGGCTTGTCAGAGTAGTTAAGATCGCCGTAATAGCCGGCCGATCCAGAATCACAGAGCCCGTAGGAAACGTGTTGGAAACATTGGACAGAACTTTCTCAAAGATGTTTCTCTGAGTCTCCGTTCTCTCGACCAGAACGTCATGAGATGAGGCTACAAGTCTCGCAAAGGCGGAAAGATTCCACTGAGGCGAAAGTGTCACTGCTCCTTGGTCATCATGAAGCATATCCAATGCGGCGCCGTTGAGGCGTTTTCCCAAATTGGAGATGTATCGATCGACGGACTGATAGGTTTCGATGCTGCTTGTGATGAAAGTCACAATCTCATCTTGTCCAGTGCTGACATTAACTGAGATGACACCATCTTTGTTTTCGTCAAAGATCTGGATCATTTGCTCGGCTGCGGCATCAAAGAAGGCGATGGCGCTCATGACAGAGCCATCCAGAGGCACGGCCTCGATCCCATGGCGTGGATTTTTCACACGAAGGACCATGTCGATGGTCTGGGACTTTTCGCGCACGGAGAAATCCTTGAGGATGCAGTCTTTCCAGGATGTCGCCTTTCCGTTCTGGCACTGGTGAGTGCGATAAGCGCGAGAGAATTGCGGTATCGCATCGAGCATCAGACTTTCATATTGCGTGATGAGCGCGAACACGCGGTTCATGACCACGGGCCTGATCGCGTATTTATCCGAGCCGTGATCCACCTTGTTGATCAACTGCAACGAATCGATGAAATTATCAGGAGGATGCGCGCCCATGGCTTTGGCAAACTCAAGCCAAAGCCTCGTGTCGATTGCGTTCATGTGGGGTTGTGAGAACCACCGATCGACCAGCGGCTCAGCAACCTCGATGGAAGCCTTGATCCGGCCTGCTTCCTTGTCGAGAATCGAGCTTTTGTCGTTGATCATGAACTCAACCCAGCGCGCTGAGGGTTTGAAGTGATCGAGTGCGTTGTCAAAGCAATCCGCGATTTCAGCAGTCTGAAGATGGGTTGACTCGCTTTGCAAAGGACAGATGAAGCCCAGGAAGTTTCTTACGACCCGAACACCCGGCTCAAGTCCGGTTAGAGTCTGTTTATCAGTGATCGCGAACGCATCTCGAAGCAGTGGATAAAGCTCAGTGCTCGATTTCTTCCATTCAAGCTCACGAAGAAATGATGCGGCTGTTCCAAGGGCGACCTGCATGTCTCCGTAAGAGAATGCGTTCACATTCTCAAACGGAACAAGCTTCTTATAAGAGTTTCGAATGGCGGAGCGATGCGCACGGAACCACGAGATCCAGCGATCGACTCGCTCTTTTGTGATCGTAGGACCAAACCCCAACAGGTGCTTGATCGCGACAAAACGGCGGGTCCACAACTGCTTTCCAGCTTCTCCGCCATCAAAAGAGATAATGCCATTATGAATGAGCAGGGAAATTTCTCGCTCAGTCAGTTCGCCCGGGCGCGCACCGCGAATTTTCTTCCAGACATCAGGCTCTTTTGCAGCATAGCACTCAAAAGTCGCGGATGACTCTTCTTCAGTGCCCTCGTAGATCTTGTCCCAGGAGGCGCAATCTCCTCCAGGGCCGGATTGCGAGTTTGCATCGTCCTTGCTGACAATCCTCGTTGGAGGAGGCGCTTCGCCAAGCCAATGCTTGAGCCCGCATCCCGTCAGTCCAACAGAAGCCAAAAGAGCGAATATAATGTATTTTCCGCGGAAAGTTACCATTGCCAGTTCACTCCCATGGCCGCAGAGCCCAGCGAGCGCCAATCGCCAAAGTAACTGCGATCTTGGCCGCGCATCACTTGAGCATAGGCGTAGATGTTTAAGTTGCTGGAAGCGGCATAGATGATCTTGGGACGAAGCATGTGTCCCAGGTTAGCCGTGGCCAGATGTTTTTCGACGTGAAATGAGGGAATGATGCGATCGTGATAGAAGCTCGCCCTGAGTTCCGCCCAGACCAGGCCATCGGAGAGAGATGGCGTGATCGTGGCGCTGGAGGTTGGCTTGGATGCGCTTGGGACCCAGCGATTGAGCGCTCCCACGCTGAGATACTCGATCGGCGTAGATTGAACACTGGCTGTGTACTCTTTGCGGAACCACTCATAAGTTCCTGCGATCAGCGGTTTTCCAAAAATCCCATTCGCCTCATAACGAAAGCCAGTGAAGTGCTGACGACGAAACTTTGGACGTGCTTCGATCATCACATCTGCCGAGTCGCTCTCAACGGCGCCTGATGTATGGGTAACGAGCGCAAAGTCCGTATCAATATCTGGCGATGGATTAGGCGCAGTCCAGTCCAAGACATCAAATCGCATGTCAGCGTTTGAGTAGCCTGCCGAGACAAATGCCTGTGGCTGCAGGACGATGTTTCTGATCGCGCCCGTATTGATCTTGTAACGAAGCGGAAGAGTTGCATCTCCTTGCTCGACATACTGCGGGGGGAGGCGAGAAAAGCGTGAACCATTCGCGGCTTCATTTTCAGAGAGCTGAAGCCTTGGACCAAAAGAAGGAAGAAAGAGGGGAGAAAATGCCGTCGTCAAAGAGAAGGCGTGATTGCTATCCTCAATGTGTCCGCCCACTCCAACCCAACCGACGACGCGAGGATTGAGAGCATCGGATTGGTTTTGTGCCCAATTCGTTCCGATCGCATCCAGATAAGTCGGTGATGTGCCTTGAGTGGCTTCAATCAGTGGATGAGTTCTTCCGATCCAAAGGTGACCCTGGACATTGTCAGGATTTGCGACCGTAAGACGCAAAACTGTGCGATCCAGGTCAAAGCTGTGATCGCCGCCAGTGCCGGTTTCATAAAAGGAGTAGAAATGAAGCTCGCGCGCAGGCAGTGAATAAGCCTTTGAAGTATGATCCGGGTCTTGCGCATCTGGGGACGAAGTCAGACTGAAATTCAAATCGATCCGCGAGGTCCCTTTCTCGTCAGCGGCATACTGCTCGCCCTGAAAGGAAGTGCTGGATTGAAAGACAGCAGCGAACAATGGGCTACTCAAGCCCATCGAAGCTAAGATAAAGTATAAAATACTGCGCTGCGTCATCGCGCGCACTTTATACTACTTCATCTTATTTTGCTACCTGATCTAACCTATCAAAACTTCAGGCTTTAGCCTGAGTGGGTTTGCGCAGGTGCTTGTTTTTGCTTGGAAAGATCACGCCAGCTTTTTCCGTCTCGGGCCTTTGGATCGAGTTGGAATCGCCTGACGGCTTTCAAGTGAGCATCGTAAGTTGCCGTAAACTCGTGAGTTCCGTCGTTGTGCGAGACAAAGTAAAGAAAATCACTTTGAGACGGAAACAAGGCTGCATGGATGGCTTCCCGGCCTGGATTGGAAATCGGGCCTGCCGGAAGGGCAGGAACATAATACGTATTATAAGGCGTTGCCGTTGAGAGATCCGCTTTATGAAGGTTTCCATCGTAGCGGTCCCAGATTCCGTAGATCGTCGTGGGATCGCTTTGCAGGCGCATCTTCTTCTGCAGGCGATTATGGAAAACTGAGCTGATCATCGGGCGCTCTTGAGGCGCGCCGGTTTCCTTCTCAATGATGGAAGCCAAAGTGACGACCTCATGTTGGCTCATTCCCAGCGCTTTGGCCCGAGCTTCCTGTTCAGGGCCCCACACGGCCAGAAACTTTCGAACCATACCGCGGACGATGTCTTCTGCGGTCATCGCCTTGTTCAAGAAATAGGTATCCGGGAAAAGATATCCTTCAAGTGATTTTGCCTGAGGATCCTTGATGCCAAGAACTGTAATGAACTTGGGATCCTTGCAAAGGCGGAGGAATGTCTCGTGATTGACGAGCTTCATTTCCTCGAGCGCGTCAGCGACTTCATACATGTTCTCGCCTTCACGAATCGTGATCGGATGAAGCACGCTTACGCCAGAGGTGAGCACGCGGAAAACTTCGATGGGCGTCATTTGCGGAGTAAATTTATACTCGCCCGCTTTAACGCGTTTCCAAAGTCGGGTCACACGACCCAGCATCATGAAGTTATTCTCGTCATCAGAACGAATTACGCCGTTCGCTGTTAAAAGGTGCGTAAGCTCCTTAGGGCTTTTTCCCTTTGTCACCTCAACGATTGCACCCTGTCCGTTCGGGCTGTGAATCGGGGAGAAGACAAAGAAGGCAAAGCGCGTGGCGTAAAATCCCAATCCTGTAAACAAAAGCAGGAAAAGGGCTCCAATGAAAATACGACTTGGGCGTGTAGCGCGTGATCCGTTCATAAGTGTTCTCTTTTGATTGTAGAGGAAAAACCGAAAAGCACCAGCCACTGAAGTTGAAGAAAAGTTGAGATAATGGCGTGTTGCTTAAGCTTTTTGCCTAGGAAATCCTCTAAGCAAAATGAGGTCCTGCGCGACGTGCTGGTTGCTGTTTTTTCTTTACGGAATGCAGCATTTCTGTTACCCAAAAGGCTCCTGTACTTCTAAACGAAGCAATTCCGTCCAAACTCCAATCAAGCACACACTGCACATTTTCAATTCATCAAATTAGCCAATTTAGAGGATTAAATGCATCTTCGTGAATTAAAAGAGAAGAAAATCGGTGATCTGGTCGATATGAGCAAAGAGCTCGGCATTGAAAATGCCGGCGGTATGCGCAGACAAGATCTGATCTTTGCCGTATTGCAGAAGAAGGCTGAAAAAGACGAGCATATTTACGTCGACGGCGTTCTTGAGTGCCTCCCAGATGGTTTCGGATTCCTTCGCGCCCCAGATTACAATTACCTTCCAGGTCCAGATGACGTTTACGTCTCTCCATCCCAGATCCGCCGCTTTGGTCTTCGCACCGGCGATACGGTGAGTGGTTCCGTTCGCGCTCCTAAAGAAGGCGAGCGCTACTTCGCTCTGCTCAAAGTCGAGCAAGTCAACTACCAGACTCCAGAGATGAACGCTGAGAAGGTTCTCTTTGATAACCTGACTCCGCTTTATCCAAATAAGCGCCTCAATCTCGAGTATCAACCTACTCACTACGGCACGCGCATCATCGACATGATGGTTCCGCTGGGCAAGGGTCAGCGCTGCTTGATCGTTGCTCCTCCTCGCGCCGGTAAGACGGTGATGATGCAAGATATCGCCAACGCGATCACGACCAATCACCCTGAAGTGAAACTCATTGTTCTTCTGATCGATGAGCGTCCTGAAGAAGTCACCGACATGCAACGCTCGGTGAAGGGCGAAGTCGTGAGCTCCACTTTCGATGAGCAGGCATCCCGCCACGTTCAAGTCGCTGAGATGGTCATCGAAAAGGCAAAGCGCCTGGTTGAGAACAAGTATGACGTCGTGATCTTGCTCGACTCGATCACCCGTCTCTCCCGCGCTTACAACTCCGTGGTTCCACCATCAGGCAAGATTCTCTCCGGCGGTGTCGACTCCAACGCTCTTTATAAGCCAAAGCGCTTCTTCGGCGCTGCTCGTAACATCGAAGAAGGCGGCTCGCTCACGATCATCGCGACTGCACTCGTCGATACGGGCTCCCGCATGGACGAAGTTATTTTCGAAGAGTTCAAAGGAACCGGTAACTCCGAAATCCACCTCGATCGCAAGCTGATGGAAAAGCGTATTTTCCCATGCTTGGACATCAACAAGTCGGCAACCCGTAAGGAAGAAATGCTTCTTCCAAAGGATATGCTCAATCGCCTGTGGATTCTCCGCAAGGTTCTCCACCCAATGAACACCGTCGACGCGATGGAATTCCTCCTCGACAAGGTCTCCAAGGCCAAGACGAACGATGAGTTCATCAAAGCCATGTCGGGTGGCGGCTAAAAACGTATCCGGCACCTTTTGGTAAAAGGTTGCGTCATAACTTAAAAAAGGAGATGTGGACCTTGTCCCATCTCCTTTTTGTTTTAGAGACAGACTTTGTCGAGCTTGTCGCCAGGATATCTGTCGGGTTTCGGCAATCCGATGTCCGCGCTTTTTAAGCCACGTGCCTTCATCACTTGGAAAGTGAGTTCTGAGCCATTGCGCTGCGCGATCCCTGGATCTTGAGCATAGACTTCATCGCGCATGGCTTGCGAAAGCGGGATGAACTCAACGCCCTTCTGCTCATAGCGAGTTAAGAGCTCATCGAGCATCTCAGAATCAAATGCGCCGATGTGAAGAAGGAGAATATGCGGAATGCTTCGTTTGAACAAAGCCTTCGAGAGAAACTCTTCCATATCCACAGCCTGATCTGCGTAACCCAGGTAGGTCTCCTTGAGCCATTCAATGGATTTCAAATCGCCCTTTGCCATGCATCGAGCGTAAGGATCATTCCAGCTCCAGTCTTCAAAGTCGATGGTGACTTGAGCGATCTTATAGCCGTGATCAAAGAGGTGCTTTCTGATGGCGTTGCGTTTCTCCATCGTGTCGCCTTCACGAAGATAAGGGTATCTGAAAAACTTCCAATCCCCAGAACCGCTGAGCGCCTTCAGCATCGGCTCGTTCTTATCAATTGCCGCCTTGAACTCATCAATCGATACTTTGTTGATATCTGAGTGTAGGTAGGTGTGATTGCCAAAAGGATAGCCGGCATCCTTCCAGATCTGCAGAACTTCCATCGACTCGTGACGTTCTTCAACCTTGCCTGCGTTGATGAAAGCATAGACCTCGGGGATCTTATGCTTCTTGAAGACTGCGACCATTTTCTTAGCGACGTCCTCGCGGCTCACTTTAGGCGGGAGCTTGCCGTGAGTTGGCAGGTCATCCACTGTAATGGCCATTTGGATTTTAGTTTGGGCATGAGACTGAATGGCGAAAGCAAAAAGGGCGACGAGCGTAAACAGTGATCTCATGGAGTAAGAGTCTAATGGCCGTCCGCAATTTGGAAAAGTTCTATTACCAAAACCCAGGGACCGTTCCCGCAGGTGATGGTTTAAGGTCGCGATGGCAAAACTGAGTTTGTTTGCATGAAGGTTTGTCAGCATTAAAGAATGCACTCATCATTAACCAGTTCTCGCTCAGAGTATTCTTGATGTACTCGACTCTGAGCTGGTCTGGAAAGCTTTCCTCCGTTGGCTCCAAACACCAGCACGGACTTCCGTTATCCTTCCTGACTTGAGTTCCAAAGAGCTGCTTTTGGCCAATTCTGACTAAATAACGATCCAGTCCTGCGGCCATGAGCCACTTCCGGCTGCCATCGCCTAACTGTACGGCGCGCTTTGACCAGATGAAGGTTTGATACGCATGATCTGCAGTGTCGCCATGTTGATAGACGAGTGCCGCGGCGGCGTAGTCTTTTGCGTCCTTGAAGCATCCGGCGGCAAAGATCTCAGCTACTTGGGTCCGCCTTTGAAGGTCCCGCGGGGAGACCTTCTTCCAATCAATGGAGTCGACTGGCCCTTTTCTGTCTTCTTGATCTTCGGACGCAAGCTTTTGAAGTTCAGCCGATTTCTCTGCCTGAAGGCTTGGATCTTCCACGCAGTTGGATGAGCCTATGGCCGCCCCTGGACGTGCTGCAATAATAAGGAGCAGGGCTAAAACGGTAGAAAAGCTGCGCATGGCGGCTTACTAGCACACAAATTTCAGAATGATGAGAGCGGGCTGCTTATGTCGTACGAATCAGTCAACTATTGACCGCTTGGCTGGTCCGCTATGACTTTATTGACTTGGCCTTCAGGATTTGTTAGCAGCAGACTTTACAGTTTTAGAGTTTTTACTCTGAATTAAAGCGCTGTGGGAGCAGCCAGCCATTAACGGCCAGAGCCCCAGGCGTGCGATTTAAGGAGTTATTCATGAAAGACGCGATTCACCCAGTTTATAACGAAACGACCATTTCTTGCGCTTGCGGACATGTCATTGAGACCCGCGCAACCAAGGAAAACATCAAGGTCGAAATTTGCTCGAACTGCCATCCATTCTACACCGGCAAGCACAAGCTTCTCGACACAGAAGGACGCGTTGAGCGCTTCCTCAATAAGTACAAGAAGAAGTAAGTTCGAGTTTCAAAGACTTGGAATTTTCACTGGGGATGCTTTGTCATCCCCAGTGTTGTTTTTAGACCTCAGTTTTTCACTATCACCTAAGGGAGAGCACATCCTTGTTCGATAAACTCGACGAAGTCGAACGTCGATTCAAAGAACTTGAGAGCCGGTTGGCAGATCCAGAGCTTGCCAATCGTCCTGGTGATTTCCGTAAACTTTCCCAAGAGCACGCAAGCCTCCAAGAACTGGTCGCCGAGTACCAGCGTTACAAGAAGCTCACCTCCGAGCTTGCGTCCAATAAAGAGCTTCTCCGCGAGAAGGATGACGAGATCGTCGCCATGGCTCGCGATGAGATCAAGCGCATTGAGCCTGAGCTTGAGCAATCCAAGCGCGCGCTCCAAGTGCACCTTCTTCCAAAAGATCCAAACGACGAGAAGAACACGATGCTCGAAATCCGCGCAGGCGCGGGTGGAGAAGAAGCAGCGCTTTTTGTCGGTGAGCTTTTCAGACTTTATCAAAGATTTTGTGAGCGTCAGGGTTGGAGAGTCGAAGTCCTTTCAGCTAATCCAACCGGCATCGGCGGATTTAAAGAAATCATCGCCGAAGTCCAAGGCAACCGCGTTTACAGTCGCTTGAAATGGGAAGGCGGCGTTCACCGTGTGCAACGCGTTCCTGCGACCGAAGCGCAAGGCCGCGTTCACACGTCGACCGTCACAGTCGCGATTTTGCCCGAGGCTGAAGAAGTCGATGTGAACATCAATCCAGTCGATCTTCGTATCGACGTGTTCCGCTCCGGCGGCGCCGGCGGCCAAGGCGTTAACACGACCGACTCCGCGGTGCGTATCACGCACATTCCATCGGGCCTGGTTGTTGTCTGTCAGGACGAGCGCTCTCAACATAAAAACAAAGACAAGGCGATGAAGATTCTTCGCTCGCGTTTGCTTGAGCAAGAAGTCGAAAAGGCCGCAAAAGAACACTCGGATGCTCGCCGAAGCATGGTCGGAACAGGCGATCGCTCAGAGCGCATCCGTACCTACAACTTCCCGCAAGGACGCCTTACCGATCATCGCATCGGACTCACGCTTTATCAGCTCGATGAAGTGATGGAAGGCAAGATCGATGAGATCATCGAAGGCCTTCAGGCGCACCATCAGATGGAGTCGCTCAAGGCTCAAGGCTACGCGGAGGCTCAATAATGGGAGCGCTGTCGCGAGAGCTTCCAGAGAATTTCCAAGCAGCACTTAATCTCGCGCACCAGCTTTTGTCCCGAAATCACTCGCTCGTTGAAAAGAACGTCATCGAGACCGAGTCTGAGCAAATCGTCATCGCAGCTTATCGCAAGGCGACGGGCCAGGCGCTCTCGCGAATGGATCTCTTCATGCGCCTTCAGGATCGCTTTCCTGAGGCCGCGGGAGAAACAGTCATCATTTACGCATCAGCGCGCGCTGAAGGTAAGATCCTTCAGCACTTGATTGGTTATCAGACCTTCCTGGATCACGAGTATGAAGTGGGGCCCGATGTTCTGGTTCCAAGGCCTGAGACGGAGTTTTTAGTCGCCATTGCGCTCGATGAAATCGGAAGACAGTTTCCTGTTCGCGGGCAGCCCTTCATGGGACTTGAGATTGGTCTTGGAAGTGGCGCAATCGCGATTGAGATTCTCTCTCGATTTCCTGGCGCTCGCATTTTTGCTTCTGAACTGACTCCACAAGCTGAAGCGCGCGCAAAAACAAATGCGCGAAGGATTCTCAATCAATCAGCAGTGGATTCAGCCCGGCTTAAGGTCCTGCGCGCCAATGACCCGCTTGAAGTCTGGCAGCCTTTTGAGCGCGCTCGCGCTGAAGGCGCTCTGACTGAGCCTGTGCAGTTTTTGATCAGTAATCCGCCTTACCTTGCCAACGAACAGGAAGTGGAGGCCGAGGTTTTGAATCAAGAACCTAAGACAGCGCTCTTTGGTCCTGCTCACGATCCTGCCCATTTTTATCGGGAGATCGCCAAGGGCGCGCGAAATTTTCTTGAGCCAGGTGCTCCAGTTTATCTTGAGATTCCACATGAGCGAGCTGCTTTGATTGAAGGAATATTTACGATCGAAGGCTGGAAAACTCGAATTGCGAAGGATCTCAGTGGACGTGACCGCGTTCTCAGTGCGAGATTTCCCTAATGGACAAGATGCGAATCCGAGGCGGTAAGCCTCTTCAAGGTAAAGTACAAGTGGGCGGCTCGAAAAACGCCGCTCTTCCGATTTTGATTTCGTCGCTTCTGACGGGTGAGCGTTGCACTTATCGTCGTGTGCCGCTCCTTCAGGACATCCGCACGACACTCAAGGTACTGACGCACCTTGGATCCAAGCAAGACGCTGAGCTTGAGAACAACGAAGTGACTCTTCAAGCAGCGGCGGGTTCTTCCGCTGGCGACCTTTTCTATGAGGCGCCTTATGATCTGGTTCGCACCATGCGCGCATCGGTTCTCGTGTTGGGACCGCTGGTTGCGCGTTTTGGTCGCGCAAAGGTGAGTCTTCCTGGAGGCTGCGCAATCGGCGCGCGCCCGATTAACTATCACCTCACTGGACTTGAAAAGCTTGGCGCTCAGATTGAGCTTGAGGGGGGCTATGTCATTGCCCGTTCCAAAAAGCTTCAAGGCGCGCGCGTGGCGTTTGAGTTTCCAAGTGTTGGTGCTACGGAAAACATTCTGATGGCCGCAGTTCTGGCAAACGGAGAGTCGGTGCTTGAGAACTGCGCACGTGAGCCAGAAATCGTTGATCTGGCTCGCGCGCTTCGCGCGATGGGGGCTCAGATTGAAGGCGAAGGATCAGAAACCATTCGCGTTCAAGGAAAGCCAGAGCTTCACGGCTGCAATTACGAGATCATGGGCGATCGTATTGAAGCAGGAACTTTCCTCTCTGCAGGCTTTGCAACGCAAGGCTCGGTTGAAGTTCTTGGACTTGCACCTGAGTATCTTGAGTCTTGCCTGGTGAAATTTGAAGACGCAGGCGCCAAGATTACTCGTGGCGATCGCTCGATCAAGATCGAATCTCGCGGACGTCCTAAAGGCACCGACATCACGACCCAGCCTTATCCCGGTTTTCCAACCGATATGCAGGCTCAGTTCATGGCGGCAATGACCGTTGCTGAGGGCGCATCCCTCATCTCGGAAACGATTTTTGAGAATCGCTTCATGCACGTCTCTGAGCTCATGCGCTTAGGCGCTGATATCCGGATTTCCGGAAACACGGCGCTCGTTCGTGGCCAGCCAAAGTTGACAGGTGCGCCATTGATGGCAACCGATCTTCGCGCGAGCGCAAGCCTCATCATCGGCGGACTTTGCGCCGAGGGCGAGACGGTCGTCAATCGCATCTACCATCTGGATCGCGGGTACGAGCGGATGGAAGTGAAGCTTGCGCAGCTTGGCGCGGACGTTGAGCGGATCTCTTAGTTCATGTAAATGAGCTGAATCTACTTCGCCTGTTTATTAGCGGAAGCCGGAGAAGTGAGATTAGCGGCGGAAGCCGGAGTCGAAGCTGGAATTGTAGCAGAAGCAGACTCTTTCAATTTGGCCGCTTCTTTATTCATCGACTCAAAAGCGAGGCCGTAGATGACCTGTTCTTGAGGTGAGTTGCTGAGCTTGTTCAGTTGCCGACCCGCGCGTGTTTTGTAGAAGTTCTTGATCTCGATCAACTCTTCTCGGGAGAGCGACTGAATGAGAAACTGTCGCATCCGTGCTTTCATCTCTTTGCGGAGGTTTTCTTCGTTTTCATCAAGCACCGCAAGAATCCGCGCCTTTTGAGTTACATCGAGTTTTTTCGCGTAATTCTGGTAATACGCACGGACTCCCTCGATCGTTCTATCGATGGTTGGCCCGAATTGAGAGTCTGAGACGATTTCGTCCGCAATTTCATCCAAAGGACGGTGCATATCTGCTGAGAGCCAGACCGGGCTGATGAACTTGGACAAGTAGATGCCGCCGCCTAAGGCGAGGAGCAAGCTGAGCACGAAGAGAATTGCGCGCATGGATTGATTTCCTGATTACCAGTATTCATCAAGTCAGGCTTTGATGTCCAAAATAATGCCTTTTCGAGCCTTTCGTTTATCACTCTCTCTGCGCATCCGGGCGTAGAGACGCTTTCCGATTCCCAGGAGAAGTTTTCGGCTATCGCTCAATGAGATGAGTAGACCCAAAAGCGGAAGCCCCGGACTCAAATGAGCAGGTCGAACTTGAATGCTGTTTTCAGGTCGAAGCGGGATCACGTTGTCCGGCAAAGGCGACTCTGAATCCGCCGGTTGCTCTCCGGATTCTTTGTGAGGGTCTTTATTGGACTCCGCGTCTTCATTACGACGCTGAGGAGTAAATCGCTCAAAGAGTTGAGGACGATTGTTCTGCGCGTTAGACGTAATTGGTTTAATGAATTGTGCGATTGCGTCGCTGATTTTTGGAAGCAAATGCGCCTGACTTTCTGCCCCGTATCAATCCCTTAAAACTGCCAAAGGGGACCGAGAAATTTCATTCACTCTAAGACGAATAGGGTGCGTAGTAGAATTCTCGCGTCAATAACTTGTCGGAATTTTTTACTAAAAACTTGAGTCGACGCTTAATTGACTCAAAAAATCAAGTATTTGGCTTTTTCTTTGACCATTTTAGGTGGTCGATGCTAAACCTTGGTTTTACAAGGCGTTCATTCTATGGCTCACCTCACGGTGAGTTCAGTTATGTGATGTTGTAAGCGGATCTGTTTCGTTTTGACTCACAGAGGAATGAACATTGGCTAGCCATTGGCCAGATTGTTGCCTGCGTACTTTAGTACGCGGATAAGAATTTGCCCAACATCAGAGTGAGCCGAGAGCGTCCGCAAAAGCTGATTTAAGAAATTAAAAGGATTAAAACTCATGCAAGACATTTTTGAGAAGTGCGCCACCTATGAAGATGCAAAACGAGTTCAAGCTGCTGGCGTCTATCCTTACTTTCGACCGATCGAAGCAACCATTGGCTCCTCTGTTGTAACGCATGGCAAACGCCGCGTGATGATCGGTTCAAACAACTATCTCGGCCTGACCCATGATCCACGAGTTCTCGCAGCCGCTAAAAAGGCGATTGATGAATTCGGAACGGGTTGCACCGGCTCCCGTTTCCTCAACGGAAATCTGGCTCTTCATGAACAGCTCGAAGCTGAGCTCTGCAAATTTCTCGGAAAGGAAGCCTGCCTTGTTTTCGCAACGGGATTCCTCTCCAATCAAGGCGCTCTCTCAAGCCTTGTTGGCCGTAGCGACGTGATCTACAGCGATCGCGAAAACCACGCTTCGATCATCGAAGGCCAGCGCCTGGCGGTGGGCGATACGATCAAGTTCCGCCACAACGACATGGCTGACCTTGAGCGCGTTCTTCAAATGACCCGCTCCAAGTACGAAGGTGCTCTGATCGTTGCTGACGGCGTATTCTCGATGTCGGGCGATATCTTCAATCTTCCTGAAGCTTCCGCTTTGGCTAAGAAGTACAACTGCCGCCTTTACATCGACGATGCCCACGCCTTGGGCGTCTTGGGCTCCATGGGCCAAGGCACCGCTCATCACTTCAACATGCCAGACGCTGCTGACGTCGTCATGGGCACCTTCTCGAAGTCTTTTGCTTCGATCGGTGGCGTGATCGCAGGCTCTGCGGACGTCATTCACTACATCAAGCATAAGGCTCGTCCATTTATCTTCAGTGCAGCCATGCCGCCTTCTGCTGCGGCAACCGTTCTTGAGTGCTTGCGCATCGTTCAATCAGAGCCTCAACATCTTGAGAACCTCTGGAAGAACGCTCGCAAGATGAACTCCGAGCTTGCTCGTATGGGTTACAACACGCTCAACAGCCGCACTCCGATCGTTCCTGTCCTGATCGGTGACGACTTCAACGCATTTGCCTTTGCTCAACGCTTGTATGAGCGCGGAGTATTTGCAACTCCGGTTGTTCGTCCAGCAGTCCCAGAAGGCTGCGCATTGATCCGCACCAGCTACATGGCATCGCACACGGATCAGGAGCTCGATTACGCACTCGAAGTCATGCATGACCTTGGACGCGAATTTGGCATCCTCGGAAACAGCGGTCGCCAACAAGAGCTTGCAGCCCTGGCTCAAGCTCACTTCGGAGTTCAGGCAACAGCCTAAGCTCCTAGCACTCGGAACCTGTAATGTTCGAAATCAAAGAAGTCGTTAGTAAGTCGGACTGGAACGATTTTATCGATCTGCCCTGGACGATTTACGAAGGGGACGCCAAATGGGTGCCTCCTTTGAAGATTGCTGTCCGCGATCTGCTCGATGTGAACAAGAACCCGTTCTTCAAGCACGCTTACATGCGCGCCTGGAACGCTTACAAAGACGGTAAGTGCGTGGGTCGCATCCTGGGCGTGGTGGATGACAATCATAACAAGTATCACGACGAGAAGACGGCGTTCTTTGGTTTCTTTGAGGCCATCAACGATCAAAAGCTTGCTAACGCTCTTTTGGATGTGGCTGCAGAGTGGGCTCGCTCCAAGGGAATGACGATCATTCGCGGCCCGATGAACCCAAGCACTAACCATGAGTGCGGACTGCTGGTTGAAGGCTTTGATGACACGCCTTACGTCATGATGACCTATAACCCGCCTTACTACGCCAAGCTTTTGGAAGGCTGGGGACTGAGTAAAGCGAAGGATCTTTTCGCTTATAAGATCGACTCTAAAAACAACTTCTCTGAAAGACTGCTGGCTCAGGCCGAACGGCTCAAGCGTCGTGGCAACGTCACTTTTCGTCCTGTGAACATGAAGGACTTCGATGGAGAGGTCGAGAGAATCCTCGAAATCTACAACGATGCCTGGGAAAAGAACTGGGGCTTTGTTCCGATGGATCGCGAAGAGTTCCGTCACATGGCCAAAGATCTGAAGCTGGTTCTTGATCCTGAACTTCTTTTGATTGCCGAAGTCAAAGGCGAGGCTGCGGGATTTGCGTTAGCTCTTCCGGACGCCAATCTGGCCATCGCTAAGGTTACCAGCGGCGAGCTCCTTCCAACGGGCATCTTAAAGCTGCTCTGGCATCTCAAGGGCCCGGCACGCAAAAAGACGATCAATCGTTGTCGCATCATCACGCTGGGAATCAAGAAGGCTTACCAGCAATATGGAATCGGCCCATTGTTCTACAGTGAATACTTCACCAAGGGTCCAAAGCTCGGCTATAAATTTGGTGAGGCGTCCTGGATTCTTGAGGATAACGTTCAAATGAACCGTGCCCTCGAGCATATGTGCGGCGAGCGGAACAAGGTTTACCGGATTTACGATCGCGCTCTGGCGTAACGCTTTCGGTTTCGTTACACTCGATTCATGCGGATTCTCGGGATTGATCCCGGCTCAAGACTGACTGGCTATGGGTGCGTGGATTGGATCAATCACGAGCTTAAGGTCGTCAAGCACGGTACGCTTAAGCTCGCGAATACGAGTGGAAAAGCCACGATCCCTCTCGAGGTCAGACTTCTCTCGATCTACCATGGGCTCTCGGATGTGATTCAAGAGGTCCGCCCGGACATCATGGTCGTTGAGAAGGTCTTCTTCGCGAAGAATGCTGTCTCAGCCCTGAAGCTTGGACAAGCTCGGGGAGCAGCCATTCTAACGGGGATGATTCACGCGCTTGAAATTTTTGAGTACAGCCCGACCGAGGTGAAGCAAGCAGTCGTTGGCCAAGGTCATGCTGACAAAGATCAAGTGGCCAAAATGGTTCAGCTTTTAGTCGGCAAACAAGATTTCGACACTCCTGACGCATCAGACGGCCTGGCCCTCGCCATTTGTCATGCGCACTTTATCAGGCAGTCCAATATTACGGCGGCAGCCCATAAGACCCCTGCTGCACGAGCGTACGCCGAGGCCTTGCAGTCGGCATCTGGAAAGCGTAAGAAAAAAGGATCATCCTTGGCCGACGCGTTGGGATTGAGCTCTGAATCGGTAGCGGGACGCCGCCGAGTGAGTTTTGATAAACTTCGATAGTCCTGGGTTATAGGTTATTGGGTGCAAATCCCACGGGGGCAATAGAATGATCGGATATCTGCGCGGCGAAGTGATGGAGCATTCAGACGGCAAGGTGCTGATGCTGGTGAACGGCGTAGGCTACTCGGTGAGCGTTCCGACAAGCGCCTCATATCTTTCTGTGCTGCCTGGTCAATCGACTGAACTCTATATTCACACCCATGTGCGTGAGGACGCTTTGGATCTTTTTGGATTCACGAGTCGCATGGAAAAAGAAATCTTCCTCACGCTTCTGACGGTCAATGGCGTGGGACCAAAATCCGCGATGGGCATCCTTTCGCGCGTGAATCCCGATGATTTGATTCGCGCTGTGGTTGAATCTGATGCGGATTCACTCACCAAGATCCCAGGAGTAGGTAAAAAGACAGCAGAACGCGTCGTTCTTGAATTGGGCGATAAGCTCAGAAAGAAGCTTGAAGCCGGCGATTTCGCGGGCAGCAAAGCCAAGCTCACTTCGCCGTCTTTGAAAGGCTCTTCTGGCGCATTGTTTGCGGGAGTAGAGAATTCGAAAAAGGCTGTCTACAACGATGCAAAGGAAGCATTGATCGGACTTGGCTATCGCGAGCAGGACGTTGCAGCCCTGCTTCAGCGCGTGCTTTCTGAGTCCGAGAGTCCGCCTCAGCATGCAGAAGAGCTTGTGAAAACGGCCCTTCGCCAGTTGATTTAATTTTTTTGAGGAATCCTTATGGAAGAACGTCTCGTCAGTCCAAAGCTTGCTGAAACGGATGGACACACCAGCGAAGCCAGCGCTGAAAAGTCGCTCAGGCCTTCATTTCTGGGTGAGTACATCGGTCAGCAGCGCGTAAAGGAGAATCTCTCTCTTTTCATGGAGGCTGCTCGCCAGCGCGGTGATTCGCTTGATCACGTTCTTTTGTCAGGCCCTCCAGGCCTTGGTAAGACGACCCTCGCTCACATCATCGCTCACGAGATGGGAAGCAATGTTCACACGGTGACCGGCCCGAACGTTGAGAAAAAGGGCGATTTGGCTGCGATTTTAACCAATCTCCAGCCCCGCGACGTTCTTTTCATCGATGAGATTCATCGCCTTCAAAAGACAATCGAAGAAGTTCTCTATGGCGCGATGGAAGATTACAAGCTCGACCTGATCATTGGTCAGGGGCCTGCAGCAAGGACTTTGAGAATTGATCTTCCGAAGTTCACGCTCGTGGGAGCAACGACTCGCTCGGGTCTTCTTTCAAGCCCGCTTCGCGATCGCTTCGGTGTTCAGCTTCGATTGGATTTCTATCCAACGGAAGAACTTGAAAAGATCATTCGCCGATCCGCAAAGCTCCTCAATATTCCGATCGATGACTCGGGCTGCAACGAGATCGCCAAGCGCTCCCGTGGAACGCCTCGTATCGTGAACCGCCTTTTGAAGCGCGTTCGCGACTTTGCTCAAGTTGAAGCCGGTAAAAAAGGCATCGAAGCCAAGATCAACCGCGACGTGGCTCGCGCAGCTTTGAAGCTTTTTGAAGTGGATGATCGCGGCCTGGATTTGATGGACCGCAGGTATCTGCTGACCATGATTGAAAAGTTTGATGGTGGCCCGGTAGGCATTGAGACCCTCTCTGCTGCCTTAGGTGAAGAACGCGACACGATCGAGGACGTCTATGAGCCTTATATGCTTCAGGAAGGCTTCCTTCAGAGGACTCCACGAGGCCGTATGGCAACCCGGACTGCCTTTGAGCACCTGGGTTTGAGCTGGGAAGGTAAGTCTGTCGCTCTCGAGTAAGCTGATGAACAAGCACACTGAGCTTATGCTTGAGGTGTGTCTCTTTTCCCACACAGTGCCCTCAACTGATTGTGGTTAAAATCACACAGAAACAGCTAATATCGCGTGTGTTTTTCACAGATCTCTATACTTGACTAAATGAGTTAGGTTTGTTAAAAATCAGCAAATTTTAGTTAATCCAATGACTTGGATCAGGCTAAGATAGGTGCGAGTATTAATTCGCGTGATGTTTCAAAACTTTACACATTGGGCATAAGCCTTGCTGTTATAGGCGTTTGATCAAACACGATAACGGTGAAGTTCGAAACAGCGAAAGCTACAAAGGCGATCATGAATCAGCAGAAGAAGTATCAACAAACGTTAAACACCGCAGTCACCTTAACCGGAATTGGTCTTCACTCCGGAAAGTCCGCTCAAATCACCCTTCGCCCAGCACGTGCCGGACACGGCATCGTGTTTGTCAGAACGGATCTTGAAGGCGCACCTCAGATCCCAGCACTTTTCAAAAACGTCGTCAGCACTCAGCTCGCAACCACCTTGGGTCGCGGCAAGGCCACGATCAGCACCGTTGAGCATGTGCTTGCAGCACTTCAGGGCTTGGGAATCGACAACGTCCTGATCGAAGTCAACGGCCCAGAAGTTCCAATTCTTGACGGAAGCTCCGCTCCTTTTTGTGAAGCGATTTCCGAAGTCGGCATCGAAACTCAATCCACCTTCCGCCCTGTTCTCGTTCTTCGCCGTAAGGTTGAAGTGAAGGTCGGCGAGAAGTGGGCAGTTGCTGAACCATCGGCACGCCTTGAAGTCCATGGTTCCATCGAATGGGATCATCCGATGATCGGCTTCCAGGAATTCCACTACATTGACGGCAAGACCTCTTTTGAAGAAATCTCGGCAGCGCGCACGTTCTGCATGCTTCGCGACGTTGAGATGATGAAGAAGATGGGTCTCGCACTCGGCGGCTCACTCGACAACGCGGTCGTTCTGGACAACACTTCGGTTTTGAACCCAGGTGGTTTCCGTTACGCTGACGAAATGGTTCGCCACAAAGTTCTCGACGCGCTGGGAGATTTCAAGCTTGCTGGCGTTTCGATCCAGGCTTACGTCCGCATGCATCGCGCAGGTCACGAGCTTCATAATCAGCTTGTGGCGGCGATCTTCGCAAATCCAGACAACTACGAGATCATCGAAAGCCCGGAGCAAGAGATCCGCATTCCGCAGATTGCCGCTCTGGCTCACAGCTTGATCGCAGTGTCTTAAGCCAGCAATTTTTCCGGTCACCCGTTGTAAATGCGGGAAGATTTCGGTACTGATTAAAGTGTGTCGGGGCGTAGCGCAGCCTGGCTAGCGCACTTGCATGGGGTGCAAGGGGTCGCTGGTTCGAATCCAGTCGCCCCGACCATTTTTTTTCTGCCCATTTCCTCGAAGTTTTCAAAAACCTTCATTCGGTCAGAATAGCATCGACTTCGATTTTAATTTTGCCTGGGATGATATCGGTATCCGAATCAAAGGCGTTACCTTGTTTCAGAACTGAGCAAATCGGGAACTTAATAGCAAACGGAGGACATGTCGTCACTGACCATGACCGAACCCCCCATGGCAGCACAGCCGGCATCGAACGCAATAATAGCACCTGAACCCGCGCTGCAGGAAGTGCAACCACCCGTGAATGCTCCACCGACCATGCATCCTCTGAACGGGCCGCCATCAGCAAGGCAGGCTGTGACTTCTCCGTCGTAAATCAACGCGGATAAGACGAGACCTAATGTGATAGACGAGGCGATTAGAGTTTGTTTAAACATAATCTAAATACAATAATAACTGACTTGGCTTGACGCATCAAAAAATCGGTTTAGGGAGTGCTGACAGCTCCTAAGTGCGAATTAATAGGTGAGGCAAACGTCGCTGGGATCGGTACCCGTTATGATTGAGCCTCCGGCTGCAGTGCACGCCACGATGAAAGCGTTGTTGGCACCAGTTCCTGCGCTACAAGAGACACAACCACCCGTCGCCGTACAGCCTTTAAAAGGGCCTCCGTCGGCGGTACAGGCCACGACGCTTCCATTGTAGAGCGTTGCCCCAGTGCCCACGCTTATCACCACGACCCATGCGGCAATCATAATTTTATTCATATAGTATTTAAGATTTTATGAGTCTTAATCAAAGGTGTCAAAGTGTGTGGGCCGACCTATGTCACTGAGGACACTCCAAAGCAAGAAAGCCCGACCTGAAACGCGCTCAGGTCGGGCTTTTTTCTCTATATATTATATGTTTATTTTATTCGTTTGGATTGTGACGATAGCGATACTGATAGTTCACTTGCGTATAGCAGGTGAAAGTCAGAGAGTCGTATCTCTCGTCGGAGAGATTGGTGACAGTGACAGAAGTCTTCGTGGCCAAATCGATCGGATCCGCGAGAATGACTAAACGCTTTTTGCCTTCGATCGGCTCGAAGTAAGCGGTCACGATGCCTTCGTAGTCTTTGTAGGAAGCGGTAAACTGACCCGCGTACGTATCCAGTACGATCGAGCCTTGGCAATCAACGGGTGCAAAGAGCGCATTCGTTTGGTCGTAGACTCTGCCAAGTGCAGTTGGGCCACTTACGGACGCGCCATCAGGTTTGTTGAACTTTGCTTCACAAACCAGGTCAACGCGATTGTCGCAAATGCCAACTGCTGCATTTGCTTGTTGCTGAATCAAAAGAGCTGCGGCGATTAGAATGAAAGTTCTCATGATAACTCCGTTATCTCAGTTCGGTTTGGATTATTCGCGCGGATTGTATTGATAGTTCACTTGCGTGTAGCAGGTAAACGTCACGGACTCATACTTCTTGTTGGAATACATAGGTACAGTGACAGAAGTCTTTCTTTCCGTATCAATCGGTGCAGCATCAATGAGCAAGCGCTCGCGGCCTTCGATTGGATCGATCCAAGCGCGCACCGTGCCGTCATAGTCTCTGTAGTTGGCCACAAACTTTCCAGCATCCGTGTAAAGAACAACCGAGCCTTCACACTCTGCTGCATCAAAGTATTCTTGTTCTTGATCGTAAACTCTGCCCGCACCCGACGTGACCATTCTGGATGAGCCATCCTTCTTGTTCATGGTAGCTTCGCAAACCAAATCCAGGCCCCTGCGGCATTGGCCATATCCAGCGAAAGCTTGCTGTTGGATCAAAAAAGCGGCGGCGATTAGGATGAAAGTTCTCATAGGTCCTCCGTAAGAATTTGTGACGCCTTATGCCATAAGTTTCCCGGTTTGGGTATGAAGATCGCTCGGTTCCTGCTATCTTTGGGACCAAATCAGCAGTTCCAACCGGGGGGATATTGGGATGAGAATATTTGCTGTCTTGTTAGGCGGTTTCTTTGCTTCTGTAGGCGCTTTTGCCGCCGAATGTACCGATTTTTCAGGAGCTTATGTCTGGGTCGCAGATGGCATGTCGACTTCCCTCAGGATTCAACAAACGGGATGCGAGAAGCTGGATGCCGCTTACGATTACGGCGATGACGTCGTCCTGACCAGGTCGATGATTTTCGATGGGGTAAAGCGCCCTATGCAACCTACCTCGACATCCTTGGAAGGATTCCTGCTGAAAGATAGCGTGATCCTTGTTGAGGGTGAGCTTCATGCCGATGAAGACACCTTTCGTTCGGCTGGGAAAATCTACTTGGATTCACACAAGAACCTCATCGAAGAGACAAGTTACTTCGACAAAAATGGCCGCGAGATTGCACACGGCAGCATCCAGTACAACAGACAATAACTTCAAAACTTGAAGCGAAATGGAATGCCGTTTACGCATCCTTTTGGTTCAGTTGAAACTGCTTACTCATCTGTTTGATCATTGTGTCTGCCGTGATGTTACGGTCGGGCTGCCAGAAGGCAGCGCCCAAAGTTGCTCTTGCAGAATGGCTGGGAGCTGACTGAGCAAGTGCGCGGCTTCAGTCGATGTGAGTCTCCTGATCAGCGAACCTAGAATGAAGAAAGTGAAAGCTGAAACCACCGGGGTTTGCAACATTCCGAAACACTAAGCCGCGCGACCTGTTGAAGCTGATCGAAGCTCGAGCTTCCGAGCTCGGAGTCGTTCGCCTATTTTTTCCGACTCTTCCACCGAGATAAGGTTTTCAAGCTGTGGAAGGATCGAAGCTTCTTCTTCATCGATATGAGTCAGAACATCTCTCATCAGGACTCGGAAATCATCTTCTTTACGTCCTCCGATTTCGTTTCGCATGTCCTGAATCATGTCGTCTATTTTAACATGATCATCGACGGCATCATCAATGATGGATGGGTTTGTCATCCCAACCCGCCTGCACTCGGGGTATAAAACTTCTTCTTCAATTTGGCTATGAATCTCAAGCTCGCTCAAAGCATCATTGATGATCTGCTGGCCTGACGACGATCCCTCATCTGCCGCGTCCCATTGATCAAACAATTGCTTGATCCTTTTATGGTCTGACTTGATTTCATCTTGTATGGATCGGTTATGAGTTCTTTCCATTTTTCACTCCCCCTCGCAGATTCGTAAGTAGCCGATTGTAAGCATATGCATATGCAAATGAAGAACCCTTTGACCTAGGGTGTGATGCGCTCGTCGCTAGCTGGGCATAGGCAGGTGGGAGAGTATTTGCATAATGGGTCGATTTTTCCGTTCAATTCTTGCCGGGATGCTTCTATTGGTTGGGCTGACGCCCTCTGTGCAGGCGGCAGATGAAGTGCGTCTGCTGACAATTAACGGAGTCATTAGTCCGGTGACATCGCGTTATCTCAAGCGAGAGCTCAACGATGCGGCACGCTCCAATACAAATGCTGTAATTGTATCGCTCGATTCGCCCGGAGGGCTTGAACGCTCTATGCGCGAAATCGTCATAGCAATCCTCAATTCCCCTGTACCTGTGATCATTTATGTCTCGCCGTCTGGAGCACGGGCCGCATCCGCTGGAATGTTCATTACGATTGCAGGAAGTATCGCAGCTATGGCGCCCGGTACGAATATTGGTGCGGCTCATCCGGTAACGCTTGGCGGCGGCGATGAGACGAGCACGACGATGGAGAAAAAAGTCTTGAACGACGTTGCCTCCTTTGCGCGCTCAATTGCCGCTGAACGAGGAAGAAACTCCGATTGGGTTCAGGAGGCAGTCATAAATAGCGCATCCATTACTGCCCGAGAGGCCGAGCAGCTAGGAGTAATTGATTTTCAAGCGCGTGACCTAAAGGAATTACTTGAGCGCTCAAATGGAAAGATTGTTGAGACGCCCAGCGGAAAAATAACTCTCAAGACCAGCGGTCTATCTATTGTCGATCGGCCTATGAGTCTTCCAGAAAGATTGCTTGAGACTCTCACAGATCCGACGATCGCGTATATTTTGGTCATTCTTGGGTTTATCGGGATCATCGCTGAGTTTTATCATCCAGGCACTTTTGTTCCCGGTACAGTCGGCGCTCTTTCACTTCTCCTGGGATACATTGCTTTAGGTAGCCTGCCGATCAATTGGGTGGGTGTATTTTTATTGATTATCGGCATCGGTCTATTGATCGCGGAGCTTCATTATCCAACATTGGGTGCTCTGGGTACGGCCGGGCTTTGCACATTCATTATCGGCTCTCTTTTGCTTTATCGTCCATTCCATCCGGTTTCTCCCACGATGCCTCTCGTGCGACTCAATCTTTGGGCGTTGGCAGCTATGTCAGCGCTTGTGGCTGGATTCTTTCTAGGAGTCCTGCGTCTTGCATGGGCGGCAAGACATCGGCCTGTGATGACAGGGCCAGAAGCTTTAATTGGTATGACTGCCATCGCCGAATCAGATCTTCGGCCAAAAGGAGTTGTGAACCTGAAAGGAGAGCGCTGGACCGCTGAAAGCGAATCGCCTAATCAGGGCCGTGTCATACATGCCGGAGAACGTGTCGAAGTATCCGGCGTGCGGGGGGTAACGCTGAAAGTTAGGGCAACTGCTCAGGCCGGGGGCCGGTCGCGCCCAGATCTTAAAAAATCAAAGTGGGGCTGAGGATTGCAGCGGGGATAAACTTATGCCGATAGCAGCAGCTTTCAATCCAGTCTTCATCGTATTTGCAGTAATATTAGCCGCTCTTCTTTGCTTGTTAGCGCTGGCGATTCGCATCGTGCCTGAATATCAACGGCTTATTGTGTTTCGTCTGGGTCGCTTTATTGGAGCGAAGGGCCCAGGCCTTGTTCTTTTGATTCCTGTCGTTGATCGCGGCGTACGCGCAGACTTGCGCGAGACATTTTTTGATGTGATGCCTCAAACCTGCATCACTAAAGACAATGCCCAGCTTGCGATTGATTTTCTGGTCTATATGAAGATCATCGATGCGGCTCCTAGTGTATTAAACGTGGCTAACTACAATGGTGCCGCGCGAGGAATTGCCATCACTACTTTGCGTGCGGTCGTGGGCGACATGATGCTGGATGAGGTTTTATCGAAGCGCGAACTCATTAACCAGGTTTTGCGGGGAAAGCTCGATGATGTGACCAATCGTTGGGGCATTAAGGTTACGGCAGTCGAAATTCGAGAAATCATTCCGCCCCGAGAAATTCAGGATGCTATGACAAAACAAATGTCTGCGGAGCGAAGCCGGCGCGCGATGGTCACAGAAGCGGATGGTATGCGCGAAAGAGCGATCCGAGTAGCTCAGGGACAAAAGCAATCCGCTATCCTTGAAGCTGAAGGGATCCGACAGGCGCAGATTCTCAAGGCCGAGGGTTACTCGCTCGCATTGAGGAAAATATTTGAAGTAGCGAACACGATAGACCAGAAAACGATGGGACTGCAGTATCTGGATGCTTTAAAGACTCTGGGTGCGTCTTCTTCGTCCAAGTTCATCGTTCCAATGGAGCTTACGTCGCTTCTCAAGCCATTTATGAGCGAGGAGTCTCCAGCTCAAACGCGGGGGAAGGATAAGGCGGCTTGATCTTTGCGGAATCAAAATCCAAGTCCGTGGCCAGGCCTTCGCTGACATAGGCTGCGGCAGTGTCCACCACGCGGTAGTCGACAAAGTAAGAGTACAAGTTTTGGTCTGAAGGCCGTTTTCCATAGACGTTGAGATATTTGAGCGGCAAATGTTTCAATTCAAGGGACATGGCAATGGCTGGCGCTCCGATGTAATCTTCAATGACCCGCGTATCAATTGGATCAAAAAAGAGAACACCCTCGTAGAAATCGCGCACTTTCGGATGCGTCGCGATCACCAGATAATCGGCCTCAAGAACAGAAGACGCAAACTGATACATAAACTGAATCAATGGGAAGAAAACGTTCTTATTATTGCACCGACGATAGGAACGCTCGATTGCAAAGCAGGTGACTTCAAGGACTTTGCCATTGCCTGCGCGATAGCGGTCAAGCGTCCAGGACTTCTCAAGCGGAAGATCCAAGGTCTCGTCATCGGCCAGAGTCAGGGTCCCAACCACTTTGTCGCCATCCTTGGCGATAATGATGGGCGTCCTGGGCAGCGAATGATGGGGGACAGTTCTCATTCCATTGGGTTGGGGCTGGCAGAAACCCATATCAACATAAGCGTCGTGCAGCACTTTGAAGGCTCCAGCCCGCTCTTCAGGAGTAGAAGCAAGCTTAACGACAATGTTCGCATCCAGATTCAATGGAACTCGAACCCTGGAGCGCATAAAGCGTTGCCTTGCTAGCGTTGGAAGAGCTGCAAGAAAAGACTTCAAAACAAAGTTTTTGAAACGCAGGGTACTACTCGATCGTTAGGGTAGGTTCTTCCCGTATTACGACCGAGATTTCAAAAAGTTGTGTAAAAAGTGAAAAACGGATGGCCGCCTGCTCGTCCTCGTGCTTGGATTATTCAATATGTTGAACAGTGATTTTACATTATTCCGTCTAATGAAATGATCGAAACGGGCGTATTCTGGTTTCAGGATTAAGGAACAAATTTAGAAAGAGAGCCTATTATGATTACTGTTAGAAAGTCGAACGAGCGAGGACATGCGAAACACGGCTGGCTGGATAGCCACCATACGTTTTCTTTCGCAAATTACTATGACCCACGTCACACAGGCTTTCGCGATCTTCTGGTCATTAACGAAGACCGCGTTATTGGCGGAGCTGGCTTTGGCAAGCATGGCCATCAGGATATGGAGATTGTCTCTTATGTTCTCGACGGGCAGCTTGAGCACAAAGACAGCATGGGCACGGGATCCGTCCTGAAGTATGGAGACGTGCAGCGCATGAGCGCTGGTACCGGCGTGCGCCACAGTGAGTTTAACCACTCCAAAGAAAAGAACCTGCACTTCCTTCAAATCTGGATTACTCCGCGAGCTGAAGGCTTGGCTCCAGGCTATGAGGAAAAAAGCTTCTCGACCGAAGAGAAGAAGAATCAGCTCAGACTGATTGTCTCTCCGGATGGCGCTCAGGAATCATTGCATATCAACCAGGACGCATCGATTTACGCGAGCATCCTGGATGAGGACAAGACTGTCTCCATGCCATTGCGTGAGGGACGGCACAGCTGGATTCAGGTGGCTCGTGGATGGATTGAAGTCAACGGCGTCAAACTCAAAGAAGGGGATGGTGCCGCAATCAGCCAGGAGAAAAAGCTTGAGATGAAGGCTTTGGCTCCGTCTGAGTTCCTGGTTTTTGACTTGGCATAATTCTTCGAGATAGATATTCCGGAGAGTCATCAACCATGTGGAACAATGCGCAAGGCGAGTTCGTCAGATATACGTCCCAATTCCGAAATCGCGTCTCCAAGGTCGAGCCCGGAAGGTATCACCTGTACATTTCCTGGGCTTGTCCTTGGGCGCATCGGACGGCCATCGTTCGAAGCCTTTTAGGGCTTCAGGACGCGATCTCGCTCTCAGCAGTAGGCCCTGTTTGGAATGACAAGGGTTGGACTTTTACCGATAATGAACCGGGAGTGATTCCTGATTTTGTGAATCATCAACGGGATCTGATCGATATCTATCGCCTGGCAGATCCTAAGTATGACGACGAGGAGACGACTCCTGTTCTATGGGACAAGGAAGCACGCACGATCGTCAACAACGAGTCTCTTGAGATCATCAAAATGTTTGCGACGGATTTTTTACCGATCGCAAAAAATAAAATCGACCTCTATCCTGAGTCGTTACGCGGGGAAGTAGATCGAGTGGTCGAAGAAATTTATCCCTCGATCAATAACGGCGTTTACATGGCAGGTTTTGCGACTTCGCAAAAAGCCTATGAGCGCGCTTATATACATCTCTTCAAAGCGTTGGATTATTGGGAAGGGGAGCTTGGAAAGCGCCGTTACATGGTGGGCTCGCAGCTTACGCTCGCGGATATTTGTTTGTTTACAACGCTGCTGAGATTTGACCTGGTATACTACAGCCACTTCAAATGCAATCGCCAGCACATCTACGAGTTTCCAAATCTTTGGGGATATGTGCGCGATATCTATCAAACGCCAGGCGTTGCTGAGACCTGTAACTTTGATCACATCAAGCGCCACTATTACATCAGCCAGAAGGATATTAATCCGACGCAGATTGTGCCTGTTGGACCAGTGATTGATTTCTCAACGCCGCATGGGCGTGAACGTTTGATGGCTTAATTGCCAATGTACTGGCAGGCAAACAGATCCTGCACCCCTGTGAGCGTATTTCCATCGAGCCCGCCGCGAGTGGTTCCAACCACGTAGAGATGACCTGAAGCGTTCATGCCTAGGAATGCAAACGCCTCGAGCGGAACGCTGCAGCTGAGCGCCAGTAGCCAGTACTTCCAACACCGCATCTTAAAATCCGCGCAGCCATGCTATGTATGCAGTTGTATCCGAAGCGATAATCGTCATGACGGTAGTGGTTCCGGCATTGACGATAACTTGTGACGACGGGCAGTTGGGTTGGCACTTCACTGTGTAGCCCGTCGGAGAGAGCGTGTAAGTTCCACCCGTCGCATTCGTTAAAATGACGGTGTAGGTACCACCGGCTTTCATATTGTTCAGAGTGATGGTGCCTGCAGCAGCAGAAGTGGTCTGCATGTTGCCGTTGTTCATATCAAGAGTCGCGCTCGCGGTCGCATTATAGAAAGTTCCAACCGCTTGGCCTGTAACATCCAGTGCTGCGCGAGGACCAGTGGTGCCGATTCCAATGTTTCCACCGGTGTAATAGGCATCAGAGCCGCTGAGCGTGAAAGGACTTGCGCCGGTTCCGCCGGTTGCACCTGTAGGTCCTGTTGCGCCGGTTGCGCCCGTCGCACCGTTAGTTCCGTTTGTACCGTTCGTGCCTGCAGGACCTGTTGGACCTTGAGTACCCGTAGCGCCAGTTGCACCTGCAGCGCCCGTAGGACCCGTTGCACCTGCAGCTCCTGTGGCGCCCGTTGGGCCGACAAGACCTGAGCTTGGGCCAACCCAGTTACCGCTGGAGTCGATGACTTCAGAGCCGTTTACCTTAATGCCGTTACCGGAAGGAATCACGGCATCAGATCCAGAGAGTTGAAAGAAATTTCCAAGCGGAATGCCTTGCAGGGTTTCTGCCGACCAGGCTTGTGGAACAGCATCGATCTTCTCATCTGGAGAAAGAGTCACGGTGGTTCCAGTGGATGAAGGCGTAACTTGAACTTGCATGACACGCGCATCGCCTGCACTTGGAGTGTAGCCCGATGCGCAGTTCGTCCCGGCGGCGCGCACCTGGGTGCCATCGTTTCTGAAAACCGTGGCCATTCTCAAGCCGGGATCATTTGCGGTGCGTTTTCCGCCTGACGTTGCAGCTTGTCCGACTTGAACGGAGAACATTCCGTTGGAAGTAGAAGTATCAACGGTTTGTGTCTCTTCGTAGAGAAGACAGTTTTTGGAAGGGTTGTAGATGGATAAAACCAAGTCTACGCTTGAATCCGTCAGGGGGGAGGAGGAGCTGTTCAGAAGCTGCCCTTGATACGTGAAGGTCTGAGCGTTCTCCGAGAAAGCATGCGCATTCAATGAAGTTACAAGAAGAGCCAGGGTTGCGCTGGCTTTCAGTGCCCGACGACCTAACCCGACACGTCCTGCACTTTTCTTGGAGATATGCACGTTCTACACTCCTTACATTGATGTTCTCTTTATATTTTCGGTTAATTTGCGAAAAAACTGTCAAAAATCAGTTTCTAAAAAAGCCATTCAATTCGGCGACTTGTAGATTGTATAAATATAATTTAACAGTTGTTGAATAAATATTTATTGAAGAGGAGTGCGCTAGTTGCCAATGTACTGGCAGGCAAAGGCGTCTTGGGTGCCGATCTGGGAATTGTAGTCGAGCCCGCCGGATGTAGTTCCCGCTATGTAAATGCGACCCGATGGATGTACGGCAACACTATTACCATTGGTATTACTTGAAACAGATCCCATCTGCTTGGTCCACTGCCGAAGGCCCGCAGAAGTGTATTTGGTGACAAAGACGCTGTTTGTTCCGGTGGATGCGTTTCCATCAAGTCCGCCCCCGGTAGATCCTGCGACAAAGACATTACCAGATGAGTCAGCAGTAACGCCATTGCCAGAAGTGGTTTTAGCAGCGACGCCTAACTGCTTAGTCCAAAGCTTGGTGCCGCTCGAGTCGTACTTCGTGACGAAAAAGTCTTGCGTTCCAGTGAGCGTGTTTCCATCGATCCCGCCCCCGGTAGATCCTGCGACAAAGACATTACCAGATGAGTCAGTAGCAACGCTATTGCCAGAAGTGGTTTTGGTAGCGACGCCTAACTGCTTAGTCCTAATCTTTGTGCCGGTTGAGTCGTACTTCGTGACGAAAAAATCTTGCATTCCAGTGAGCGTGTTTCCATCAAGCCCGCCTGAAGTAGATCCTGCAACAAAGATATTGCCAGATGAGTCAGTAGCAACGCTATTGCCAGAAGTGGCTTTGGTAGCGACGCCTAACTGCTTGGTCCAAATCTTTGTGCCGGCTGAGTCGTACTTCGTGACGAAAAAATCTTGCGTTCCAGTAAGCGTGTTTCCATCAAGTCCACCTGAAGTAGATCCTGCAACAAAGATATTGCCAGATGAGTCAGTAGCAACGCCATTGCCAGAAGTGGTTTTAGTGGCGACACCTAATTGCTTAGTCCAAATCTTTGTGCCGCTCGAGTCGTATTTGGTGATAAATAAGTCCTGGGTGCCTGTCAGAGTATTTCCATCGAGGCCGCCGCTCGTATAACCCGTGACAAAGACATTTCCAGAAGGATCAGTGGCGACACCAAGTGCACTAGTGACATTAGAAGCTAGGCCCAATTGCCGAGTCCAAAGCTTAGTGCCGGACGAGTTATACTTAGTGACAAAGAAGTCAGTGTTGCCCGTGAGAGTATTACCATCCAGGCCCCCGGAGGTGCTACCAGCGATATACACATTTTCCGAACTGTCGTAGGCGACCGCTCTACCACTCGTGTTAGCAGGTCCTAGGCTTCCGAGTTGCTTGGTCCAAGACTTGGCACCAGAAGAATTATACTTAGTGACAAAGAAGTCATCGGTGCCCGAGAGAGTATTACCATCCAGGCCCCCGTAGGTGAAACCAGCGATAAGGACATTTCCAGAAGTATCAGTAGTAGCTCCATATGCTCGAGTGTCGTGAGAAGCCACGCCCATCAGATGCGTCCATATCTTTGCACCAGTAGAGTCATACTTGATGACGAAGAAGTCTTGTGTTCCCGTTAGAGTGTTTCCGTCGAGGCCACCATTGGTATAGCCCGTGACAAAGCTATTTCCAGAAGAGTCTGTCGCAACCGCATTGGCAAAAGTGCTTTTAGAAGCTACACCCATTTGCTTAGTCCACTGCTTAGTGCCAGTAGAGTCATACTTAGTGACAAAAAAGTCGTAGGAACCTGTGACAGTATTTCCGTCGAGGCCACCATTGGTATAACCCGTGACAAAGATGTTTCCAGAAGAGTCAGTGGCAACCGCATTGCCTTGAGTCCATCGAGAGGCGACGCCTAACTGTTTGGTCCACTGCTTAGTGCCAGTAGAGTCGTACTTAGTGACAAAAAAGTCGTAGGAACCTGTGAGAGTATTTCCGTCGAGGCCGCCGCTCGTATAACCCGCGACAAAGATGTTTCCAGAAGAGTCCGTGACGACTCCATTGGCGTGGGTGTACTGA
>JBJMMA010000183.1:0-33608 GCA_045805065.1 Bdellovibrionia bacterium
AACTCTCGGCCATCTCACCTTCTGATCCGCTGCGACGATACTTGGAAGAAGTGCGCCATTATCCCCTTCTGGACCCTCATCAGGAGTTCGCACTGGTCGCCAAGATGAAGAACGAGGGCGACCTTCAGGCGGCTAAAGCGCTCGTTCAAGCCAATCTGCGGCTCGTTGTGAAGATCGCGTTTGAGTACCGAAGTATCTACGCCAATGTCCTGGACCTGATTCAGGAAGGCAATATCGGCCTGATGAAAGCCGTCTCGAAATTTGACCCGACCAAAGGGGCCAGACTGGGCTACTACGCCTCCTGGTGGATTCGCTCTTACATCCTTAAATACCTTTTAGACAATTTCCGCCTGGTAAAGGTCGGTACAACTCAGGCCCAGAAAAAACTCTTCTACCATCTCATGAGAGAAAAAGAGCGGCTTGAGGCCCAGGGCTTATTAGCTGGCCCTAAACTTTTGGCCGAAAAGCTAAACGTGCGCGAAAAGGACGTCATTGAAATGGAACATCGGCTTTCGGGCCGAGGGGCTGAACTTTCCATTGATGCCCCTGTTGACCGGTCGGATGATGGTCCAACAAGCACCCATGGTGAGTTTTTAACTGATAATCATGAGCCTGCGGATGAACGATTAGCTCGCAACCAGCTCATTCAAATGATAAAGGATCGCCTGCCTGAGTTTCAGGAGACGCTCAACGATAAGGAGCGGAAACTTCTGACCGAGCGATTACTCGCAGAAGAGCCTAAAACTCTTCAGGAAGTTGCCGACCAATACGGCCTGACCCGGGAACGGGCGCGCCAGATTGAGGCTAAAGTTGTTCAAAAACTCAGGGAATTTTTGCGTCTTGGACCATCGGAAACTGAATAGCAGAAACCAGATTTCTGCTTTACAGGCCATGGCCGCCCATGTTAACCCCCATAAAAAATAAATAGGAAAAACAATGGCTGGAAAAACAGTAATTAGAGAAAAGAAAGCTGCAATCGTTAAGAAATTCGCTCAAGGCGCTGCTGATACCGGTTCTACCGAAGTTCAAGTCGCTTTGTTGACGACTCACATCAACGAACTCAACGAACACTTCAAGACCCACCCAAAGGATCATCACTCCAAGCGTGGACTTCTTAAAATGGTTGGCCAGCGCCGCCGTCTCTTGAATTATCTCAAGAAATCCGACACCAAGCGCTACTCCCAGCTCATTTCTTCCCTCGAACTCCGTAAGTAATTCGAGTTCAGGAAGCCAGTTTCGTTCTGCGCACTCTAAGCGGCATTACGACACAATTTAGCTTTAAGACAGCACCTTGCCAGCCTGAATTCTCGGGCAGGCAGGGCTCTGTCCATTTCTTAACTACTGTTCTCTCCAAGGAGACCTTATGATTCATCGTGTATCTTGTGAGATGGGCGGCAAAACGCTGACCATCGAAACGGGCAAAATGGCTAAACAAGCAGACGGTTCTGTTCTTGTTAGCTATGGCGACACCCGCGTACTTGTCACTGCCTGCTCCGCCTCGGAGCCTCGTGCTGGCGCTGACTTCTTCCCACTCACCGTCGAATTTGCTGAAAAATTCTACGCTGCCGGAAAAATCCCAGGCAGCTTCCACAAGCGCGAAGGCCGCCCAACTCAAGAAGCCACTCTTTCGGCTCGCTTGATTGACCGCCCTATCCGCCCACTCTTCCCAGAAGGCTACTTCTACGACACGCAAGTCGTCGCTACCGTACTTTCGGTTGATCCAGAAGCGGATGTTGATGTCGCTGCAGCAGCAGGTGCATCGGCAGCTCTCGCGATCTCTGACATCCCATTCAACGGACCAACGGCAGCATGCCGCATGGGCCGCATCGATGGCCAATACGTCGTCAACCCAACCTGGGAACAGATCGACAAGCAAGTCACCGACATGGAAATCATGATCGCTGGCACCAAGAATGCCATCATGATGGTTGAAGGCGGCGCTCGCGAAGTTCCTGAAGCGGACGTTCTCGAAGCGATCGTTCGCGGCCACAAGGAAATCCAGAAAGTCGTCGCAATCGTCGAAGAATTGCAACGCCTCTGCGGAAAGAAAAAGCGCGAATTCACGCCAGTAACGGTTGAAGCAACCTTGAAGCAAAAAGTGGAAGGCCTTGCAAAAGCAGGACTCCAAAAAGCTCTCAAGACCAAAGAAAAGCATGCTCGCTATGAATTGGTTGCACAAACCAAGAAAGCGACTCTTGAAGCTCTCGTTCCAGCATCGATGAAGGAAGCTCAGCCAAAGCAAGCTGACGCTCTTGAAAAAGACGTTAAGTCCGCTTTCGATCTCCTTCAATACAACCTGATGCGCGAAATGATTCTCTCTGAGAAGACCCGTATCGACGGCCGCGATCTTACGACCGTCCGTCCGATCTCGGTTGAAGCTGGAATTCTGCCACGTACGCACGGCAGCTCTCTCTTCACCCGTGGTGAAACGCAGGTTCTCTCAGTGGTCACTCTCGGCACCTCAGACGACGAGCAAATCGTCGATACGATGTTCCAGAACTCCATGCGCAAGTTCATGCTCCACTACAACTTCCCACCGTACAGCGTGGGCGAGACCGGACGCATGGGCGGCCAAAGCCGTCGCGAAATCGGCCACGGCGCTCTTGCTGAGCGCTCGATCAAAGCAATGATGCCTGCGTACGAAGCATTCCCGTACACGGTCCGCATTGTTTGCGAAACGCTTGAGTCCAACGGCTCCTCTTCCATGGGTTCCGTCTGCTCGGCTTCGATGGCTCTCATGGACGCTGGCGTGCCTTATCCTAAGGCTGTTGCTGGTATCGCCATGGGCCTCATTAAAGAAGGCGATCGTTCCTCGATCCTCACCGACATTCTCGGTGACGAAGATCACTTGGGCGATATGGACTTCAAAGTGGCGGGCACCAAAGAAGGCATCACTGGCATTCAGATGGACATCAAGATCGAAGGCATCGACGAAAACATCATGCGCACTGCTCTTCAGCAAGCACGTGAAGGACGTCTCCACATCTTGGGCGAGATGGCTAAGGCAATCGAAGCTCCTAAGGCGGAGATGTCGTTGTTTGCTCCTCGCATCACCACGATCACGGTTCCAGTCGACAAGATTCGTGAAGTCATCGGCTCCGGCGGCAAGGTCATCAGAGACATCGTTGCTCAGACCGGATGCAAGATCGACATTAACGATGACGGCAAGGTCAACATCGCCACCAATGATGCCAAGGCCGCTCAAAAGGCGATCGACATCATCAAGGGCATTGTTGCTGAAGTTGAAGTCGGCAAGACCTATAAGGGCATCGTCAAGAAGATCGTCGATTTCGGCGCCTTCATCGGCGTGATGCCAAATCAAGACGGACTCCTCCATATTTCTGAAATCGCTCACGAGCGCGTGAACGTCGTTACCGATTTCATGAAGGAAGGCGATGAAGTCGAAGTGAAGGTCATCGAAGTCGACAAGTCCGGAAAGATCCGCTTGTCCCGTAAGGCCCTTCTCCCTCCTCCTCCAGGCGGCGTTCCACAACGCGGCGAAGGCGGCGGCGGTGGAGATCGTGGACCTCGCGGTGGTGACCGCGGCGGACGTGGCGGCGATCGCGGACCTCGCGGTGGCGGAGATCGTGGACCTCGTCCACAGAGCTCCCAAGGCCAAGGCGGAAATCAGTAATTTTCGCTAGCAGCTCGCAGCAGGGCGTAAGCCCTGCCTGAGCTTCGCAAAAAGTACAAAGCCCCGGCATCGCAAGATGCTGGGGCTTTTTGTTTTCTTAATGGCCTAAGAAAAACTTAGAGCATCATCCAGCTGAGCGTCATGCCAAAGGACGTGTTGTCCAATGAGATGCGTCCGCCGGTGTAAACATTGAGGTAAGGATTGACCTCAAGGCTTGGCGTAATATGCCAAAGAACACCAGGCTGGAAGTCCGTGCCTTGGTTATCCAGCACACCGACATCATCGCCGTACGAATGAGTTGCGCCGAGTTCGTAAAGGAACGTCAGGGCCACCGTGTCGCTGATGGAATAATTCACTGCCGGTGCAAGGTAGAGATCCAGGTCGTTGCCCGATCCGAGCTTTCCAAAGTGGTTATAGCGAGCCGAAGCGTAAACCCCTGGGGACCAGCGGCTGTCATCGATCGTATAGCTGAAGTAGTGGAAAGTCTGGAAGCCCACGAGAAGGTCGTTGAGCCGTGAAGCATCAGACACCGCAAAGTGAACGCGAGCGTCACCGTACCAGTTAAATCCGCCGAAGTTCAGAATGGAATTGTTCGCGACACGGATCGAAGGATCCTGCATTGCAAACTGCTGAGCTGGCGCGCTTGGCGTATAAGTGAAGTAGCCCGTCGCGGCAATCGCGTAACGATCGTTGATATCGTAACCGGCAGTCACAAAGTTTTTCAGAAAAACAGGGCGACCCTGATCCTTCTGAGTAAATGGGCCTGCCTGATAACGGTTCGGATTCGTGACCGAGGAACCGTAATAAATTCCGTAGTAATTGAGCCAGACACGATCCTTAAAGGATCGATCACTGACGGAGTAACCGACATCATCGGACTCCGAGACCTCTTCTTGCGTATCGTATGCGCCCACTTCACTAGGTGCGGTTTGCACTTCCGCTGCAGCTCGAAGTGGAATAACCGAGACTCCAAGACCGAGCAATGCTGCGTTCGCCAACCATTTCAACGAAACCCTATTCTGGTGCATCTATGGACCCCCCGAATGGAGGTCAGCACAAGCAAGCAGCTTGCCAGAGTTGGGGAAATCGCAAGATTGCTATCGA
Organism: Bdellovibrionia bacterium; assembly: GCA_045805065.1. Taxonomy (GTDB): domain Bacteria; phylum Bdellovibrionota; class UBA1018; order UBA1018; family UBA1018; genus CAZCBS01. Next base: position 4,739 of record JBJMMA010000183.1, read on the forward strand.
ACGCGAATCATCAAAACATCTTGAACGTTGGATTGAGACGCTTTGGAACGAGGCTGAACCAGTGCTTCGAGCTTGGATAGAATCGGAGCAGATTGATACTCGCGCAACGCTTTCTGAACTTCCCCAGAGCTCATCAACGCAAAGCGCTTTGGAAAATTCTCAGTATCCATCCAAACGCCCGCAGCGCCTGAATTTCCGTCACTTCCATCACTACTCATGGCAAGAATTTCCACTCGTCCTTGAAGAACCCAAGGCCTTAGCTTCTGCGCAATGGCCAGCGCAAGATGGGATTGCCTTCCCCCCTTTTGAAAGGTCCGGCTCCCCTTCTTTTTTGCAGGAAGTCGAACGGATGGCTCGCCTCCAAAAATAAATAGACCCGAGCGATTTTCGCGCAGAGTCGGAGTGACTTTCAGGATTGCGGAGTGCACCCAACTTTGCCAACTGCCAAGCTGGCCTGATGAAGAATGCAGAATGGAAATCTTTCGTCTGCGAGCCTCAGATTCCAATGCCTTGACCCAAGTCGAATTGTCCGCAAGAACAGTGTGTGGGATTTTACCATCCCAGAAGGGGCCGCTTCCAACAACGGAAGCATCAAAAGGAGCCACGTCTGACAAAAGGAAGACTCGCGCCTTAACCTGGGGTGCCAAACGCTCGAGCCATCGTGCTGCTCCCCCGCCCTTGAGCTGACAAAGCTGCGCGCGCTTTGCGTTCAGCTCCTGAATGTTCAAGCCTGCTCTGTAAAGCGCCTGCAGCTTCGACAAAAGCTCCTGCCGTGACATTCCAGCCCTTGGAAGCCACATCAGACTTGAGGCGCCTCCCGACAAGAAGACGGTCAGGCGCTTTGCCCTCGATCTTCTGAGAGAGTCAAAAAACTCTAAAAGCTCGCATCCGGCGCGAAAACTACCCTCGCCAGGAAGTGGATGCTCGGCAGCGATCCATTGTCCTGCGTGTTTGACCTTCTTTCCGGAATCACCTCCGGTCCCCTGAGGATAAATGCCCAAGATCGGTTGATTGGATGAATCCAACTCCCGAAGTGCCTCAAAAAACCGTTCAGAAGCCTTCCCTAAAAAGAGGTAAGCATCTCCTTGAAACGTCTTCGGAGATCGCCTTTTTAAAAGGTAAACCGGGTCCACATTGTGAACTGTTAAGCTTAATAGCTGCAAGAGACTGTTTTTATTCATTTATTCCTTAAAAATGAAATTTGAGGTTCCTTAAACTTTCAAGCTATAATCTTTATATGCCGAATGGCGTCTCAACCGACCAATGGTTTCTCGAGGTAAATGGAAAGAAATTTGGGCCATACACCATGGCTCAGATTAACGCCTTGGTTCGACACCACGAAATCGTGGGAGAAGACAAAGTCACGGCTCCTCACCTCAGCGGTAAATGGATTTCCGTTCAAGAATTCGTCAGCCAGAATGAACCTACGGTAGCGGTGGCAGCTCCGCCAGCGCCTAAAGCTTCGGTTGTGCCTCCGCGTCCTGATGAGCGCACTTTGACTTCGATTACGGCGCCTTCGCATCACTCGGGCGAACCTCGTAAATCCAACTCCAACTCTGACGCGGTTTTAAATCTTTTTGAAATTCTGCAAGCTGCGCGCGAGCGCAAACCCCAAAACCCGACTCCAAATTCCGTAGGGCACTCGGTCATCGAGATGCCACGTCCGGTGAAGACTTCCTCGGGCGCAGGATTGTTCTGGTTGGCAGTGCCTGCCATGGTTGTCGTAGCGATTGCAGCCTGGAAAATGACCAGCTCAAATCCCGCTCCAGCACCGGTTGCGGAAAATGAAACTCCAGTCAAAGCAGCAGCCCCTGCTCCCGCTCAAAAGAGTGCGCCCGTTACGGCAAGCGCACCTGCCGCTAAGCCTGTTCAAGCGCGGACTGTGGCAACCACCACTCCTCCGCCAAGAGCAAAAACCGTTATCTCATCCCTTGCTCCAAACTCTATCGGACGCCAAGCACTTCATCCCGCCCCTGCCGCCAATGATCGCGAACGCGAACGTGAACTTGAGCGTGAAAGAGAGCGCGAAGCGGAACGCGAGCTTGAACGTGAAAAAGCGCGTGATGCCGAATACGCTCGCAGTGGCAGTCAAAACGACTCTTATCGCGGCGACCGAGAGCGTGAGCGCGAAAGAGAAACCGAGCGAGATCATCGGGATTCCAAAGATCGCTCGACCGCTTCGAATAATGCCAGTGGTAATGGCGCCAATGACTCTGGAAACGGAACAGAGGCCCTTGTAACAGGCGGCACGCCAGCTGATCCTGCTGCCTTCAGGGATAATCCAGACAATCCTTCTCGTTCTAACTCCCCTCAGTTCCAGTAAGCCCCTGCTCTCTCACTTTCTAATGGACGGTCCTGCCAAAGGCAAAGTATGCCTGAATCTCTATGGCACGTACGCGTCGAACTGGCTTGTTCATCACCTTTGAAGGAACTGAAGGGGCTGGAAAATCCACCCTCATTTCCATTTTAGCTACCGAGCTGAAGCGCCACTTTGAGAGCCAAGGCATGAATCGCGGCGTCACCGTGACTCGCGAGCCAGGTGGAAGCGGCGTTGCTGAAAAGATCCGTGGCGTGATCCTGAACGAAGAGATGGATCCATGGTGCGAGCTTTTTCTTTATGAAGCCGCTCGCGCTGAGCATCTGGCCCGTACCGTGTTTCCGGCGCTTGAGCGCGGAGACTGGGTTCTCTGTGATCGCTTTACCGACTCATCACTTGCCTATCAGTCTCACGCACGCGGGCTTCCCTGGAAAGAAGTCAAAACCCTCAACAAGCTTGCCACTCAAAACACGAAGCCCAATCTCACCGTACTGGTCGATATCGATCCAGCCGTGGGACTTGCTCGCGCAAGCGATAAGAACCGTTTTGAAGCCGAGGGCGTCGCCTTTCAAACCAAAGTCCGCCAGGGGTTTCTGAAATCAAAGAAAGAAGACCCCAAGCGCTGGTACGTGCTTCCTGCAAGCAACGCAACGCCTGAAGAAAACGCCCGCAAAGTTCTGAAGGTCATTCTCTCCCGCTTTGAAAAGAAGAAGGTCCGCAAATGAGCCGCGCATCTTCTGCCGCATCTTCGTCCAAAGATGAAACGCCAAAATCCTTACTGCCTCTGCCTGAGGCAGCGATTCGTCATCACATGAAAACACTCGAGGGCCCGATGAAGGAATGGCGCGAGAAAAAGCGCATTCCTCCCGTGCTTCTCATTACAGGGCTTCCTGGCGTTGGAAAGCGCTCGATGTCCTGGTACCTCTCGCAGTGGATTCTTTGCGAGCGTAACGGGATTCAATCATCCCAGGATGATGGACAAGATAGCCTCTTTGGAATGGCTCCCCCGCCTCCCGTGGTTGAAGTGGATCCGAACTCCGAGCCTCGTCCCTGTGGCGAGTGCAGCAACTGCCTGAAAGCCCTTCATGGCACTTGGATTGATTTCACGGAGATCGAATCCGAAGACCAGGATTCTGAAGGCAATGCCTCAGGCGCGCTGAAAATCGAGCAGTTTCGAAAGCTCAAATCCTCACTGGGATTTGGCGGTCACGACAGCATGTATCGGATCATCTTGATCCCCAATGCGGATCGTATGACGGTGCAGGCCGCGAACTCGGTTCTCAAACTTCTTGAGGAGCCACCCGCAGGCTGGATCTTTCTCCTGACCGCTGCTGACTCCTCTCTCATGCTTCCAACCATCGTCTCGCGCTGTCAGACGATTCGGCTCAAGCCCTTCTCTCGCGATTCGATCGAAGAGCTTTTGCGCCTGGAAGACATTGAGGAGAAAAAGATCCCGATTTGTGCCGAGCTTGCGCAAGGAAGCTGGGGCAAGGCCGTGGCCTGGACTCAGCCTGAGACTTGGGAAAAGAGAAAGATCATCGTCGAGTTCATTCAAGACCCGAAGAGTCAGCTCAACGCGCTGGTGGATTGGGCATCAAGCGATCCACGCAATATGGACCGCATGATGGATCAGCTCGAAAGCCTGGCCTCTGATTTGATCCGCTGGAGTCTCTCCGGAGTCAACCCTTCGGCTCAGCCTGGATCTCCTGAGAACTATCGCTGGATCAATTCTGACGCAAAAACTGCACTCGTTCAGAACGCAAAAAATGCCCTTAAATTTGGCCATGAGCGCGCCCGCGTCCAATGGCTATCTCGCGCTGAGCGTTTGGCACGTGCCCGGGTTGAGCTTCAGGCTCCAATTAATCGTAAGCTTTTGGCTCAGGATCTGCTAATGCCTTGGTTAGGCTAAACTCTGGAAAGGAACTGATTATGACCTTGTCTTTGAATAAGAAGTTGTTGGTTTCGGCTTTTGCTCTCGTCTCCGGATTTGCAAACGTTGCTGCAGCACATGATTACGGCTGCATTGCTCAGACTCTGGAAGCTTATAACCCTAAGCTTTATTCCAACCTCTCGCCATCAGACATTGACTCTGTCATGAACGGCGTCACTGATCGCCGCCGTCAACTTTTCATCCAGGTCGCCATGTATTGCGATAACAAAGCGAACGCAGCTGACGATCAAGGCGATGCTTCACTTTAATTCCAAAGCCGCAGCCCTTCTTTTGGGCTGCGCTTTTTTTCTCAGCGTTTCTTGCACAAGTCACAAAGGCAAGTTGACTCAAATGCCTGCGATGGAAGCGTTTGGGATGCTTCGCAACGACTTTGCGGTTCTCATCGATATTCGCGATCCGGGTCAGCAAAACTTGGGCATGGCTCAAGGCGCATTATCCATGCCTGCATCTAGTCTCGATGAGAGCAAGCTCCCTAAAGGTAAACGCGTCATTGTTTATGGCGCGACCTATGAGGATGCTGCAAAAGTTTCAAAGCAACTTGCTGATGATGGATTTGATGTTGGCCTGATGGGGACTTACAACGACTGGGTTCAGGCCAAGCTTCCTACTCAGAAACACTGAAAGCTTTAAGCGGCGTCTTCGATTCGAACCCGTTTCTTGATATTTGCTTTTCTCAGCTGATCTTGAAAGCAAGCTTGGAGAGCTACTGTTTCTGAAAATCCCGCCTTCTTCGCGTAACGAACGGCCGCTTGTGCGCTTACAAGAGTGCGGCCTTTTTCAATTTCACAAACTGCTGACTTGGAAATTCCAAGCTTCTTTGCCATCTGAGCTTGAGTCAGATTGAGCGTGGTGCGCGCTCCCAACATGAAAGTGGCAAAGGTGAACGGCCCGTAAATTTTTTCCATCACCTGGCTTGCGTCTTTAATATTCATGCTTATTTACCTCTAAAACTCCGACGAGAATGATATCTCCGGATTCATTTTCTTCGTAAATGATTCGATATGATCTATTCAAGCGGACGGATCTCTCTCCCCGCCTCTCTCCCTTAAGCGGCTCATCGTGATATCCGGGAATCATGCGAGTGGCTTGTAATCCATCCAAATTTACCGATCGCATCCAATTAAAAAAAGCCGCCTTAATATATTTTGGGAGTTTCCCAATCTGTTTTTCAGCGAACTTGGTCAGCCAGACCCGACAATGCTTTTTCAAGCATTCCTCCTCAATAGTACAGCAACTTACTGTACTTGTCAAAATATGACTTTAAGGATGCCGGCAGATACAAGATACACGCCTTATAGGGCTCTTAATAAGATGAGATACGCCTGAGCTTTCGAACAAGAGGTCCGATGAACAGACTTGATTTGATCTAAGCGGCACGAACCCACTCGCACCAGGCGCGTCTCGCGCCGCGCTTACTTAAGGCGGAAAACCAATCGAAAGCTTCACCGCACTGTACTCAGGATGAATCGTTCCGTCTTTCCGACGAACGATGAGATCAGGCTCGACCCAGGTTTTGTCGCGGAAAGCTTCCGGAAGATGCTCTGAAAGGACCATCGCAAACAAGCAAAGAAGCGGTGGCTCCCCTTCACGTAAAACGATGGGCTTGCGACGAACGATGGTGAGTCCTGCTTCGCGCGCACCCTCTTCGACGCGAGCCAATTGCTCAGGCGGGTTCATCGGAAAAACGCAGGCAAACCAGCCACCGAGCGCCAGATGTTTTGCAGCGGTCAGACAATAGTTTGCAACGGTGCCACGCACTTCAAAGCGGCAGGCAATTTTCTGGGGATGATCGCCCAAGACTCCTGAGCCCAATGGAAAATACGGAGGGCTTCCTAAAACGAGATCAAACTTCTCGTCAGCACCGATCACGGCAGGATCACGAAAATCCCCCTGACGGATCTCGTAGCGCTCTTCAAGGCCATTGTAGCGAGCGGACTTGCGCGCCAGAGCAACGCTTGCGTCTTGCGCCTCAACCGTTACAAAGCGTGCACCCGGCAGGCGCCACGCTGCGACCATTCCCACGGATCCAATCCCGCTTCCTAAATCCAGAACACGAGTGGCCGTCGGACAATGACTCGTTCCATACCAGGCAGTCAGAATGTCATCCGTTGAAAAGCGATGACCATCCTTCAATTGAAAAATACGAAAGCGCCCGCTGATCGCATCGAGAGTCTCCCCCTCGCCTACGGCCTGGACGTCAGCCGGAGGATTTACGCGTGGACCGGGCTTTGCCCAGCCTTTAAAAAAATCACCACTGTCTATCGCCATCTGAACATCCAGGAGCCTGTAACCAAAAATACCGCCGTCATCCCGATCATCGCCAGGATCGATGGCGTGACCTGCGCCAAGGTAGCGCCTTCGGTCATGATTGCACGAGCGCTATTGATCATATGAGTCAGGGGGAAAGCAAGAGCAAGCTTTTGCACCCAAGGATGCGCGCCTTCGAGCGAAAACCAAACGCCCGAGAGAAACATCATCGGCCAGGAGATGAGATTGAGAATCCCGCCTGCGAACTCCTCGCTTGCCGTACGACTTGCCATCAAAATTCCCAAAGAAATGAGGCAGAGCGATCCCAGCAGAAAAACAATGAAAAGCGAGACGTAAGAGCCCTGCATCCGGAAGTGAATGAGCAGATCGCAACCGATATAGACCGCCACGGTCGTGATCGTGAGAAGGATCAGGCGTGACACGACTTGCGCGAACAGAAACTCAAACGCGCGAAGGGGCGTTGCCTTCAGACGCTTGAGCACGCCGTTCTTGCGATAGCGAACAATATTATAGCCCACGCCAAAGAGCGCGCTGAACATCATGTTCATGGCGAGAAGGCCCGAGATCAGCCAATCCACGTAGCGAATCTCCTGCCCCTGAACCGTTTGCTTTTGAACCAGCACACCCGAGTCCTTGGTCATCTGACCCAAGAGCACCTTCTCAATGAGATAACCTTTTGGAGCGCTCTCGTTGGTCCAATACTTCAGCCCATGGCCCTCAGCACCGACCTGAACCACCATATCGAGCTGATGGCGTCTGAGCTTTGCAAGCGCAGCGTCCAGATCCGGCGTATTGATGAACTGAGTGTACTGAGTCTTGAAGAACTCAGGAACAAAGGCTGCGTGTTGCTCTATCCCAGGGCTTACTGCCACCTTAAAGACGTTCTGGTTGTTTCCGCTGAACGCAAAACCAAACCCTAAGACCACAAGCACCGGGAAAAGAATATTCCATCCCAAAGCTGAGCGATCGCGAACAAACTCTTTGTTACGGGAATGAAGAACCGCGATAAACCGAGTCCAAAAACCTTTCATAGGCGTTATCCCCGCAGATCCTTTCCGGTGAGTTCGATAAACAGATCCTCAAGCGTATGAGGCCTGACTTTCATCCGGGCCAGAGTCACGCCCGAATCGATCAGAGTTCTCAACGTTGAGTTCACATCACCCGTTTTGATCTCAATCGTGCCGTGTCGATCCACCGCGTTCCAGCCGTTAAAGTGGAGGTCGAGCGTGTAATCCTCTTTAGGCAGCTCGACAAAGACCTGGTCAAAGTGCTTCTTTAAAAGCGCATCCGGCGCATCTTGAGCCAGGATCTGACCCCGGTCCATGATCGCGATTTCATCACAAAGCTCATAAGCCTCATCCATATAATGGGTCGTCAGAATAATCGTCTTTCCCTGCGCCTTGATTGTACGCACGAGATCCCAGAAGTTTCGGCGAGCCTGCGGATCGAGCCCGGTCGTTGGTTCATCGAGAAAGATCAGATCCGGGTTGTTCACCAGGGCAATGGCAAGAAGAACGCGTTGGCGCTGGCCCCCCGAGAGCTGGTCGGTATCCCGATTAAGAAACTCGCGTAAGGAGCAAAGCTCGATCAACTCGTCCAGATTGGCGTGCTCAGTGTAAAAGCTTTGGAAAAGAGAAAGCGCCTCTTTGACCGAAAGGTAATCCTGCAAAGCGGTGCTTTGGAACTGAATGCCGGTCTTTTGCCTGAAGTTCTCATTAAAAGGGGTCCGTCCCCCATCTTTAAAGATAGGCTGGCCCTGGAAATAAATTTCGCCCGAGGTTGGCTCAGTGATCCCTTCAATGACTTCCAGGGTCGTGGTTTTACCGGCGCCATTTGGCCCCAGTAGCCCAAAGCAGACCCCGGGGCGGATGGCAAAGCTCACCCCATTCACTGCCTTCACCCAAGGCGATAATGAGCCATCAGGGCCCTGAGAGCGTTGCCGCCCGCGCACAGCGTAATGTTTGACTAGATTTCGGACCTCTAGAATCGGCAATGAGCTAGGCTGCATACGGCTATCATTTCATAATAATCCTGTGGCGGCGAGATCAGGTTTAGGATTAAAAGACATCTAGGACAAAACACCCATGGTTCTCAAACGCGCAAAACGGCTCCTCTTAGGAGAGCCGCTCCTCAGTCATCACGCGGCTCACGAAAAGATCCCAAAGTGGAAGGCACTCTCGACTCTTTCGTCTGACGCGCTCTCCTCAGTGGCTTACGCTACGGATGCCATCTTAGGAGTGCTGATTGTTGCAGCGGCAACGGTCTGGTCGATTCCAATCGCTATTGGGATCTCTGTCCTCCTTTTGATTCTGACTGCCTCTTATCGGCAAACCATCGACGCCTACCCGACCGGGGGTGGTGCGTATACGGTGGCCAAAGAAAACCTGGGCCAGACCGCGGGCTTGATCGCCGGCGGCGCACTCCTCGTGGACTACGTTCTAACGGTGTCCGTGTCGATTGCCTCAGGCGTTGAGAATATTTCATCCGCCTTCCCGTTCCTCAGCAATCATCACGAGAGCGCTTGCGCCGTGATCATTCTGGTGGTGACGTTTTTGAATCTTCGCGGAATCCGCGAGTCCTCAACGATTTTCGCCTTCCCGACTTATTTCTTCATCTTTTCGATTTTCATCATGCTTGGAACTGGATTCTTTCAAATCCTCACCGGCCATGCAGGCCCGGACACTTCTCCAGTTCTCCATAACGTCTATCCAGTCGTTGGACCGATCCTGATCCTCAGAGCGTTTGCTTCGGGCTGTTCTGCTCTGACCGGAGTCGAGGCCATCTCAAATGGCGTGACCGTCTTTCAAGTTCCTGAAGCTAAAAACGCTAAAGCGACCATGGCCTGGATGGCAGTCCTTCTCGGCGCTCTTTTCTTGGGAATCACGACCACAGCTCATGTGTTCCGACTTTTCCCAACCGAGAATCAAACGCTGATCTCGATGCTAGGTCGCCGGATTTATGGCGACGACACCATGATGTATTACCTGACCCAGGCAGCCACCGCGCTGATCTTGTTCCTGGCAGCCAATACGTCCTATGCCGACTTTCCGCGCTTGGCATCTTTGCTCGCCAAGGACCGCTTCCTTCCACGTCAGCTCGCCAGCATGGGCGACCGCCTGGTTTTCTCAAACGGAATCATCGGTCTTGGCATCAGCGCTCTTGCGATCATCATCGTCTTCCGTGGCGAATCGATCCACATGCTGCCGCTCTATGCGATCGGCGTTTTCCTCTCCTTCACCCTCTCTCAAGCGGGAATGGTCATTCACCATATCAAGGAAAAGGAACATGGCTGGCGCTCCTCGCTTGCCGTCAATGCGCTGGGCGCGATCACGACCTTCATCGTTCTTCTGGACATTACCTGGACCAAGTTTGCTCACGGTGCCTGGGTCGTTGTCCTCGTTATTCCAGTCCTGGTGCTTGTGTTTACACGAATTCATCGCCATTACCTGAATGTGGGTAAAGAACTCACCTTGATTGGCAAGTATCCACCGGCCCGCTTTGAGAAGATCAAGCACACGGTGATCATCCCGATTTCGGGCATTCACCAAGGCGTGCTCGAAGCGCTTCAATACGCACTCTCGATCTCTCCTGACGTTCGCGCCTGTTACGTTGAGATTGACCCTGAGAAGACCAAGATCGTTCAAGAAGAATGGGAGCGCTGGGTCCCTGGAGTGCCATTCGTGGTTCTCAAGTCCCCTTACCGCTCCGTGATTCAGCCGCTCATCAATTACATTGATGACGTCGAGCAGACCGCGCACGATGACATGGTCACCGTGGTTGTGCCTGAGTTTGTGACATCCAAATGGTGGCACAGCCTTCTTCACAACCAAACGGCACTCTTCATCCGCGCCGCTCTCGCTTTGCGTCGCCGCCGCGTGGTGACGAGCGTTCGTTATCACCTGAAAAACACTTAGTCAGAACGAGTCGTTGATGCTTCACCTGAACGGGATCTCCAAGCAGTTCGGATCCAAAGTCCTTTTCACGGACGCTGAGGCTCATTTTGGCCATCGCTCGCGCGTTGCCTTGATTGGCCCAAACGGTGCGGGAAAGAGCACGCTCATCAAGATCATCTTGGGTCTTGAGCAACCGGACTCAGGGCGCGTGACACGCGCTCAGCATCTGGCGATTGGTCACCTGGCTCAGGAAGTTCCCAAGTTCTCAGGCCGCACTGTTCTTGAAGAAGTCATGCGCGTCAGCGATCGCCGGGATGATCTTCTCACCGCAAAAGCCGAGTTCGAAGAGAAGTTTACAAAAGCCGAACCTGCGCCCGAAGAGCTTGAGCGGTACGGCCGCATCTTAGAAGAACTTGAGCATCTCGATGAATATCGTCTCGAGTCCAAGGCGAAAGAGATCCTATCCGGCATGGGTTTCAAGCCCACGGACTTCACACGCTCCCTCACTGAGTTCAGCGGCGGATGGCTGATGCGTATCGCACTCTCCCGCGTGCTTCTCATGGATCCAGACCTTTTGCTTTTGGACGAGCCTACCAACCATCTGGACCTTGAGTCGCTTCTCTGGCTTGAGCAGTTTTTGCGCTCTTTCCAGGGCGCTATCTTGCTCGTCAGCCACGATACTGAGTTCCTGAATCGCGTCGTCTCCGAAGTTCTTGAGATCGATCAGAAGAAGCTCTGGAGCTATCGCGGAAATCTTGAAAGTTACGCTGAGCAAAAACAAGAGCGCTTGAAGCTTCTGCAAGCTCAGTACGATAGCCAACAAGCCAAGATCGCGGACATTGAAGGCTTCGTCGCGCGCTTTGGCGCAAAAGCTACCAAAGCACGCCAGGCTCAAAGCCGTCTCAAGCAGCTGGAGAAGATGGAGCGCATCGAGCTTCCTGAGGATCGCTCAACGATTGGTTTCAGATTTCCTCCCGCTTCTCACAGCGGAAAAGAAGTCGTCACGGTTCGCAAGGCTTCCGTGAAGTATGAGGACAAGGTCGTATTTCGCGATCTTGATTGGGTGATCCGTCGTGGCTCGCGCGTAGCCATTGTTGGCGTGAACGGCGCCGGTAAAACGACGCTTTTAAGACTTCTGTCCGGAAAACTTGCGCCATCCACAGGCGAAGTCAAAATGGGGCATCTCGTTCAACCTGGTTACTATGCCCAGATTCAGGCTGAGAGCTTGAATCTCAATAAGACGATCCTGGAAGAGCTGGAAATGACTGCGCCTGAGATGCCGGTCGCACAAGTGCGCGCGATTGCTGGTGCGTTTCTATTTACGGGCGATGCGGTTGAGAAAAAATGCGCGGTTCTTTCGGGTGGTGAAAAAGCGCGCGTGGCGCTTGCGAAGCTTCTCCTCTCCCCTTCCAATTTTCTGATCCTCGACGAGCCGACCAACCACTTGGACGTCGAATCCCGTGGCGTGCTCTTGGACGCCTTGCTGGATTATGAGGGAACGCTGGTTCTTGTTTCCCATGATCGCGCGTTTGTCTCGCCGCTAGTCGATACGGTTCTTGAAATCGAGCCATCGCCCCAAGGCTCGCGCGTCACGCAGCTTTTAGGAAGCTACGAGGATTACCTCGCCAAGAAGACTGCTGCCTTGGCCGAAGCAAAAGCAGCGCTCAGCACGCAAGGCGGCTCAGCCGGAAAAGGCGCTGGCACGTCCTCGGGCCAATCAGGCTCCGCCGCGGCGAGTGCCACCTCGCCAAAAAAGAGCGGTCCATCCAACAATCAAAAGAATGCCTGGATGAAAGAGCGTGAGCAGATTGAAGCCAAGATCTCAAAGCTTGAGACAGAACAAGCCCGTCTGAGCGAGCTCATGGCAGATCCTAAAACTTACGAAGACAAGGCTAAGTCCATCGCTTTGGCGGAAGAGCAGCGCAAAGTCGATCAGACCCTCACTGAAGCCATGGCGCGCTGGGAAGAGCTTTGCGCGCTTCTTGAGGAAGCCGGCCTGTGAGCAAACTCGATGTCTTTACCGAGCGCAGGCTTTTGAAATTTATCGGCGATCATCGCACCAAAGAAGGATCGCTTCCGACGCTCAAGGATCTGGATGCCGCAGGGTTTGGCAAAGAGATCGTCGACGCCGCTATCAAGCAAGGGTTGATCGAGATGTTCTACGTCACCCTCACCAATGGCAGCGTCGTCAAAGGCTACAAGATCAAACAGACCTAAGGCTGCAGCTCGCCTTCAGGAAACGGGAAGATGATGTCCCGGTTCTGATAATTATATTTCTCGCAGGTCTTTACGATCTTGAAGAAGACATCGATCATCCGAGGATCGTTCAGCTCTTTATAGATCATCGTGAAAAGCTTCAGACGCATATCCATTGAAGTCTTGCAAAAGCCTGCGTCGACATAGCAGCTCGTATGCGAAATGATGGCTTCGTCTTCTGTCCGTGAGCAGGCCCAATCAACGGGCATCGTGTTGAGTTCGGTTTGCAAGCAAACTGCAGTGCGCTCAATCCAGGCTTTCTCTGCTGGGGTGACCTCCGCGCCGAGCTTCTTTGAGATCATTGAGCAGTAAGGATAACCAAATCGTTGGAAGTAGCCTTCCTTACCGCAAGGCTGAATGGACTCCCGGCACTGGTAGTATTCGCAACTGCCGATCTTGCTCGAGCAGTCTTTGTAAGTGCCTGCTCCGGTGCCTGCTTTGGCCCCTGCACTTGCAATGACCGCAAACGCTGATGCACATGATGCAATAACGAGAAGAAGGCGTTTCATGGCCGCAGGTTTTACGGCCGTTTGGTGAATTAATCAACTTAAATAAACTAAATTAGTCAATTACTAGTGTAATAATTCAACTCACCTAGCTTTGCTGCGATATCAACGACTTACCGAAAGCGTGATACTGCTACAGGCTTAGGCTTCAGGAGAAGCTTCTTTCCTCTCCATCGGACCGACCAGATCGCGAACCACGAGAGAGGCCGCGACGTTTCCGAACGTGCCCGTCACAAAGCTTGCGTTGCCCAAGATGAGGTTGCGGCTATCGCAGTTGAAATAAGGGTTATCGTTGCCTGGGCAAACGCAGCGGAAGCCTTTGCCGTTATCGTATTTGAGTTCTGCAGGCCAGGTCGGTGGCTCGTCCGAGTAGATCGTCTGAATTCCCCATTGGCCCTTCTCCGGGAAGCCGTACTTTTCGCGAAGAATCCTTCTCACTGCGCGCGCCAGAGGATCGTTCTCGGTTTGAGCAAGGTCGCGCACCTTGACCTTGAGCGGATCCATGCGTCCACCCGAGCCTGCGGAGCTGACGATCGGAATCTTGCGCTCGCGGCAAAGGTTCAAAAGGTGGGTCTTGGAAGTGATGTGATCAATCGCATCGATCACATAATCCGGACGTTGAGCAAAAATCTCATCGGCCGTCTCGAAATTATAAAACTTGCTGTGAACATTGATCTTGGCCTGTGGATTGATCTTTTTCAGGCGATCCGCGACAACATCGGCCTTTTTGCTTCCCACGAGGCCTTGAAGCGCATGAAGCTGGCGATTGAAATTGGTCACGCAGATATCATCAAAATCGACGATCGAGATCTCGCCCACTCCGGAGCGCGCGATGCACTCAGCAGCCCAAGAGCCCACGCCGCCCAGACCAATGATCATCACATGAGAGTTCATGAGCTTCTTCATGCGATCATCGCCAATGAGACGTCCCATGCGGTCAAAGCGTCTGTGAAGACGGTATTGATCCATCTCGGCTTCAGTCATGTCCTGCATCGGCTTTTCTTGAGCAGGGTTTTGGGCTGAGGTTTCTGGCTGGGTTACGGTCAAAGTGTCGTTCATAAAGTCAGACTATTTAAAGACTTATGACGCGCAACTCAAGCCCAAAAATCCTAAATAGATTCAGCCGGCTGGCTTCCAAAACTTGCTCTGGCTTCAGGCCTTCCTGCTCTTTGAGTTTGCAGATGGCCTCAGCCACAGTCCAAAGGCTTCGAGGATCGTTCGTGCCCTCTTCAAAGCCATGATATTCATCCGGAATTTGATCAGGGCTATCGGACTCAACCACGATACTTTCCAAAGGCAAGCGTTTGAGCGCCCGCTTGAGGGTCTCATATCCCTTTTTTGCGGCCACTCCCCCAATCGATGGAGTCAATCCGAGCCGCTCGTATTCCCGGGCAATCTCATAACTTCCGGAGAAGGCATGAACCAGCCCCCCGCGAGGCCAAGGACCGTGCTGAGCCAGGAGTGCAAGGGTTTGCGGGTGTGCCTTAACGGTGTGAAGCACCAGGGGCAGATTAGCCTTCTTAGCGATCTCAAGCTGTCTTACAAAGACTTCAGTCTGATACTCCTCGGTACCCGGATCCGTCTTTGGGCCAAGATCGATTCCAAGCTCTCCAATGGCAATGGCTTTGGATTGGCCATTCGCCAGAGTTCTGGAAAGGTACTCAGGCAAAATCTCAAGCGCATGATCGACCTGTTTTTTAAGCTCGGCGCCCGTGACACCCATGCGACCCGCAACAAACCAGGGATGAATCCCAAAGCACGGGTAAACAACGCCAGGATAACGCTCCGCCAACTCAAGCTGAAGATCCCAATCCGTTGGATGGATGCCTCCTTGGATAAAGGCACCAATCTCGCGCGTTCGTGCCGCAGCAAACATGGCATCGAGCCGCTTAAAGAGCCGATGATCCGCTAAATGGCAGTGCGCATCTATAAAACGGGCTGGATTGTCGACTCTTTTTGTTTCTGACATTTGAATTGGTACTGCGTTTGGAATTCCGGCTGAAACTGTGGATGCAGCCTGATTCTCTTTTCAAACTCCTGAGCCTGCTCTTGCGAAAGGTCTGCCGGAATCTTTACCCCGCTTCTCTCCCAACGCTCAAGCCAGCTTGAGTCTAAAAGCTCATATTGGAAATCAGGAGAAAGTGCCGCCTTCGGCGTTAAAGCAATCGTTGTCTCGCCCTTAGGTCCCGTACCTACTCCGCGTGCGACGACAAAGCCCGCAGCCAAAAGAGCGGATCTCACTGCGGTGGATGCCGAGTAAGTAAAGAGAGCCGTTTCCTGATCGCCCACGTAGGCCAGGATCTTCTCAAACGTCTCACGCGTCCAAAGCGGCGAATCCACTTTGTAAGAGAACGGATCAAAATAGATGAGATCAGGCTTTGGGGCCAGCTTCATCTTTTCCATGAAATCGCCTTCAAAAAGCGTCCACTCAATGGGATGCTTCTCGGATTTCCAGTTACCGTTCTGAAGCAACGCGCGCGGCGCCGCATGCCAGAGACTTGAGAAAAGCGCATGATGCTTGAGCGCCAGGCGAAATGCATCGAGATCAATCTCAAAGCTCACCAGATGCATTTTCTTCAGGCCATCCGTCTCGCAAGCGCGGATCGTCTCAAGCGCATTTGTTCCAGCGCCTAAGCCCACATCCCAAACCACGAGATCTTTTTGCCCGAGACGCTCAGTGATCTGAGACTGAGCCACATAAAGTCGGCGTGCTTCGTCCGATGGCTCACTCACCGAGTGCATGATCTCGCCTGACGTGCTGTCCTTCACACTCCAAAAGCCTTGAGCCGATTGAACGAGCTCAAACTTACCCAGAGTGCGCGCGCGACCTCCGATGCGATCGCGCGGAGGCTTTGCATATTTCTTTGGATTTTCCTGGTCGTCGCGCACAAGCTCTTCGCGCTTCTCGCGATAATACTGCAGGAAGGTATCGTTCAAGATCGCTTCACGCATCTGACTCATCAGCTGATGATAAAAATGCAGATTGTGATGACCAATCAGATGCCAGCCAAGAAGCTCCTTGGTCTTGACCAGATGATGGATGTAGCCGCGCGAGTAATTCTTGCAAGTATCGCAATCGCAGCCCGGAACGAGCGCATCGTCTGAGAACTTATAAACGCTTCGTCTCAGGTCAAATCTTCCCTTGAACGAGAACGTCACGCCTTGCTGAGCAAGGGCGGTTGGAAGAATGCAATCAAACATGTCCACGCCGCAATGAACGGCTTCCAAAAGATCGATCGGCGTTCCAACGCCCATCAGATAGCGCGGAAGATTCTTGGGCAAAAGATCCGCAGTGAGCGCGCAGAAATGCTCACGCTCATGTTTGGTCTCACCCACGGCAAGACCACCGATGGCAAAGCCATCAAACGGAAGCTGTGTGAGAAAAGCCGCGCTCTCTTTTCTGAGATCCTCAAAGCATGCGCCTTGAACGATTCCAAACATGGATTGTGGCGAATCACCGCGCGCGGCAAGACTGCGCTTGGCCCAGCGATGCGTGAGATGCATGGCGGCTTCAGCTTCAGCGCGCTCGGAAGTGGTTGGAATGCACTGATCGAGCACCATCATGATGTCGCTTCCGATCGCCTTTTGCATGCCGATGCTTCGCTCTGGGCTTAGAAGGATTTTGGTGCCATCGACATAGCTTTTAAAACTTGCGCCTTCTTCTGTCATCTTGCGCGCATGAGGAAGCGAGAAGACCTGAAAGCCCCCCGAGTCCGTCAGCACGGAGCGATCCCACTTCATGAAGTTGTGGATTCCGCCAAAGCGCTCGAACACTTCAGCACCGGGTCTCAAGAGCAGATGATAAGTGTTGGCGAGCAGGACTTGCGCGCCAGTCTGCTTCAAAGTTTCGCGAGTCTGCGAGCGAACCGTAGCCTGCGTTCCCACGGGCATGAAGATCGGGGTCTTCACCTCGTTATGAAGGGTACGAAAAGTTGCCGCGCGTGCGCGCGATCCGGTGGCTATGGCCTCAAGTTGAAATTTTAATCGACTCATATACTGAATGCTGATCTCTGGCCGAAACCTTAGCACACTGAGTTACACAGCGTCGAAAAAACAAGTCTTCGAACTTATTCATCTATTGGGTCCGTCTAGGGGTCGCCAGCCGAGCTGCTTAACTTTTTCCTCAAATATTCCGATACCCTAGAGAGATGAAGCGCGTAAACTCAGTGCAAAAGCTGATTTGCCATTCCGGACTGGCCGTTTTGGCTTTGTTCTCAGGGACCGCTTGTTTTGGGGCAAAACCGAGTCCTGAGATCAATCCCCCTCCGGTCATCATTCTTCCTAATCTTCTCAATTTCATGGATGGCCGATATGACTTCGCCTACGAATTTGTGACAAGGCCTCTGCACTTAGGAGGCATGGGAGAGACTTCTCCTAGCGTCGCTTCGAGAAGAGCTCTTGCCCTTGAGAAAGCACATCCCTCTCTCCAGGAACTCAAAAATTACGCAGCGATTTTTGAAGCGGCGTTTTTTCAAGCGCTGAGCCCTTCGAAAGATGGCGGTCTCGGCTACTTGTATGAGAACGACGCTTATTACTGGGCCAAATACATGGCTGATACGCTCCACGAGCCCGCGCAATTTGACGCTCTTGTGAAAAAGTATCGCTATGCCCTCTCCTTTGCGCTGCAGCCGATCCATGAAGGTGGCTTAGGGTACGACCCGGATTTCAAAACTCGAGACTGGGCTCTCTCACATGCCCAAAGTTTTGAAACTTTGGAAGAGCTGAAGAATTTCACCCGTAAGTATCGTGAGGCCCTTGAGTATTTTCAAGCGCCAGAACATCAATACAGCCCGCTTAGACCCCCAGAGCTTCGTGACCGGGCTCTGGCGAACTTGAGTAATGTGGATCATTTCAAGCAAGCCGACATAAAAAATCCGCCGCGTTTTGCGCGTTTTACCAAATTCAAGTGCCTCAAGAGCCAGCTCAAAACACTTCTTCACTTTTAAGATTTTAGACCGCAGCCCAGTCTATGCTATTCAAAACTTAAGGCTATGGCGAACGCATCCAACTTCTTACTCATCATCTGCTGCTTTGTTTTTGGAATGGGACTCAAGCGCCTCAAAGTGATGCCCGCAGACGCTCACGTTGCGCTGAACCGATTCATCATCTACATCTCACTGCCGGCGCTCACTCTTGAACTGGTTCATAAGCTTGAGCTTGGAGGAAACGCTCTCTATCCAGTGATGATGCCGTGGATCTTTTTCATCGTTGCAGCTTTCTTTTTCAAAGCGCTCGCAAAACCCATGAAATGGGACGTTGGAACCTTGGGCGCACTGATCCTCACGGGTGGGCTCGGAAACACATCCTTCTTGGGCTACCCCCTGATTGAGACTTTTTACGGCAAGGACGCGCTCTCTGTCGGCGTGCTCACAGATCAACCCGGCTCTTTCATGGTCCTGAGCACCTTGGGAATTTTCACTGCATCGAGTTGCGCGGGATCTAATCTTAAAGCCTCACAAATCTTCAAACGCATCCTTACGTTTCCACCCTTTCAGGCCGCGGTCCTTGCTCTTCTTTTGAGACCCTTTGCCTACCCCAGCATGGTGAGCCAGGTCTTGGATCGCCTGGGATCCACACTGGTGCCGCTTGCGCTTGTATCCGTGGGAATGCAGCTCTCGCTTGATCGCACGCATCTCAAAGAACAGGTCAATGAGCTTGGCATCGGGCTATTCTACAAACTCATCTTAGGACCCGCGCTGATTGCGCTCCTCTACTTCAAGATCTTTGGAGCCTCGGGACGCGAGATCGAAATCTCGGTCTTTCAAGCCGCGATGGCGCCCATGATTACAGGCGGGATCCTGGCCTCTGAAAATGGCCTGAACCCTCGCCTGGCATCCCTGATGATTGGAATTGGAATTCCGCTTTCGCTTCTGACCGTGCCCGCCTGGTGGTGGCTCTTAAGCCACCCTTAAATTTAGCGAGAATCCAAAAGCAGCTTCTTCCCAAGTTTACCCTTAGGAACATCAACGATAGAGCGCTTGCCCCGCTGCTGATTTCCTCCACGACCTGCGACATCCAGAGGAGAGCGATGCTCTTTTCTTCCGTCGGAGCGAGTTTGCAGACCCGGACGATTTCCTTGCGTCTGCTTGTTAGGACGCGCTGGCGCACGAGAATCACATGTTCCGTAATCCTGCTTTTCGCCGCCTTCGATTTCTCGACGGTGCTGACTGCGACGATACTCAGCCAGGATCTCACGATGGCCCGGCTTATGAGGCTGAAGCAGAGCTTGCTGGATTTTGCGATCCTTCCACTCTTTGGCGACAAAGAGCGGCGTCTTGGTCATTGGATCGATTCCGCTCCAATACATCGCGGTCGCCAAAGTCATTGGCGTTGGGATGAAGGCCTGGACCTGCTGGAGATTCCAGCCCTTTTCCTTGAGATAGCCATAGACCTTGTCCATTTTCTCATGGGTCGTACCAGGAAAGCCGCTGATAAAGTAAGGAACAACATACTGCTCTTTTCCTGCTTCCTCGGAAACTTCTTTAAAGTAGCTCACGAACTGGTCAAAGTTCTTGAGACCTGGCTTCTTCATCAGATGCAGAACATCATCGTCCAGATGCTCAGGCGCGACTTTCAAGTGACCACCGACGTGATTGCCGATGAGCTCCTTGAGGTACTCATGACCTGCCTTCTCGTCACCGAGCGCGATGTCATAACGAAGACCCGATGCGATATGGATCTTTCTGATGCCTGGAACCTGACGCGCCTTGCGCAAGAGATTGACCGATGGCGTGTGATCTTTATGAAGATGCGGACAGAGCTTTGGATGCACGCAAGAAAGCTTACGGCACTTGCTCTGAATTTCGGTGCTCTTACAACGCAGCTGATACATGTTTGCGGTTGGACCGCCGATGTCGCTGACGATTCCCTTGAAGCCTGGAACTTTTGGAAGCTCACCGAGCTCCTTCAAGAGACTTTCCTCGGAGCGAGATTGCACAATACGACCCTGGTGCAATGTGATCGCGCAAAATGAGCAACCCCCGAAGCATCCACGCGTCGAATTGATGGAAAAGCGAATCATGTCTGCCGCAGGAATCCGTTCCTTATAAGAAGGATGCTGTTCCTTGGTGAATGGCATTTCATAGACGGCGTCAAGCTCTGGCGTCGACAGTGGAAGCGCAGGAGGATTGATCACTGCTGCCTTGTTGCCGTGATACTGAACGAGGCGGCGTCCGTTGTAAGGACTTGCTTCGTACTCGATGAAATACGCAGCTTTTGCGAACTTTCTCTTATCATCGCGAACTTCTTCAAACGATGGAATCGTCAGACGCGGCTCGATCGCACGCGCTTCGTCACGCGTCGCAAGATACGCGACCCCACGCTGACCTTTCAGGCGCTGAATCGCGCGCTGGCCGGCCTCATGCGAGAGAGTGACAGGTCCGCCGATTTCTTCCTGGGCGCGCTGAAGCTCTTCGACAAGCACACGAACGGCGCGCTCGCCCATTCCGAAAACGAGAAGATCAGCCACAAGCTCCGTCAAGATCGATGGACGGATGCGGTTCTGCCAAAAGTCGTAGTGCGCGAGGCGGCGAAGACTTGCTTCCACCCCACCCACAATGACCGGCGTCTCAGGGAAAGCCTTACGCGCAAGTTCCGAGTACACAATGCTTGCGTAGTCGGGGCGATTTCCACCCTTGCCGCCTTCGGAGTACATATCGTCCGAACGGACTTTTTTGTTCGCCGTGTAGTTATTGATCATCGAGTCGACGGTTCCGGACGAAACTCCGACAAAGAGCCTTGGGCGGCCCATCTTGAGGAAATCCTCAGTCGTGTTCCAGCGCGGCTGTGAGATGATTCCCACGCGCAGTCCCATCTTCTCAAGGAAGCGGCCTAAGCATGGAATCCCGAACGTCGGATGATCGACGTACGCATCGCCATTGATCAGAAGAACATCGAGCTCACTCCATCCCTTCCACTGCATCTCCTGACGCGTGGTTGGAAGAAAGCGCTTACAAGCCTCGCGGTACACGGTCGCGTTATCGATCTTCATCGTAGAGGAAGACTTAGGTTGCGCGGGCTGGATGGGAGATGCGTTTTTGGGGGAGGAATTTGACGGCGACATTGAACTACCTTTTTGAAAATCCTTAGGAAAATCGTTGAGCGATTCATACAACTAATGAACGCCCGCGTCAATCTGATAGGGGCCGGACGGGCGCAAATTGGGCCCGGGCTCCTCTGCCGTCCGGTATAAGGATTGCACAGTCGCTGGCCCCGTTACGCCGCATCCTGTCCTGCATCAAAACCCACTCAATTAAAGGAATTCGCAATGTTTCGCTCAAACGTTTCCGTTGCTGGAGCCATTTTGCCATCTGTCCACCCCCTCGTCATTATATGCGGTCTTGTTGCTGTCAGCCTGCTCTTTGGCTGCTCGGGGTCGTCCGGCATTGCCGGAATGGATGCCTCACAGGTTGGTCCTGAGTGGGCCATTCAGCTCAAATCCAGCTGTCCTGACACGCCCACTGAGAGCTGCGTGGGAGGCTATCCTTACGCAGTGGGCTCCGATGGACTTTTCCGCGTGGGCCCCGGCCCTCAAGGCCAGATCTTTACCGGCAAACTCTCGGGAGAAGAGTTGAGCGAGCTTCAAAAAATCTACGCCGAGTCTGCAGCGTCCGCACAAGCTCACTCGGGTGATGCCGTTTGCGCGCAATCCATTGTCGATTCTGGAACTGTGAACGAAGAGATTTCGTTCGTAGCTCGCGGCGGAGCATCGAACGAATGGGTTCGCACAAGTGAGCGTGACATGTGCTCACACCTTCAATCCAACGAAACGTCGCAGAAGCTTCTTGCGTACATGCACGATTCAGCATCCCGACACTACCCTCTTCCTTTTCCGGATGACAACTGCGACGGCGCTCGCGCGAATTTGGAGTCACTCTATGGGAAAGTCCGTGAATGCAAGACAGACGCGGATTGCGCCTTCATTGATGACGCTTTTCAACCCATCGCGCAGGACTATCTCACTTTCTTGCTGAAAGGAGATTGCTCCGGAGCGCAACCTCTGGTCGTTGCAAATCGTGCAAAGGTTGCAGAAAAGCGCGGCAATCTGTTGCAAGCCTACTCGCATACACAAGAGGCGTGCAATAACAGATCTGTCACAAGCTGCAGAGGATTCTCCGACTTCCAACCGACACGCCCTGCACCAATCTGCGGCGGCGGCATCTGTCGCGCTCGAAGCGGATAACGCTCACTCGAGGGCGTGATAACGCCCTCGCAAGTGCAAATACTCCTTAGAAGATCTGTGAACTACGCTTTGCGGCTGCATACCCCTTGCAGAAGCTGACTGCCGTTGGCCTAAACATCTCGACGCTCCCTCCCGCTAGGCACTTCTTTTAAATCACAGAATATCTAAGGAGATATAAAATGAAAAAAATCGCACTTTGCGCAGCTGCGCTTTCCATGACCATTGGCTCTTTCGCATTCGCAGACCAGAACCAGATGCCGTCGAATCCTCGCCCTACCAAGGACTTGATGCGCATGGATTGCCGTTTCTACGGTGAAAAGCGTGAGCATGACAAGGACAAGCGTGATTGCGTCGCAAGCGCTACTTACTGGGTCATCAACAAGCACCAGATCAAGGACATCCGCTACGGTGTGAGCTGCGATCGCCAGACGATCTACAACGACGGCGGCACCTACATGCCACAAGAGCAGGTCTCTGACGGCATCCGTCCATGGACCGCTGCAGTTCCTCGCGTTGAGCTCATGCCACAGTTCGCTCTCCGCAACGCAGGCACTTACACCTCCAAGCTTGAAACCGACGATCAGCAGCTCATGAACGGCGTTTGCTACGTCAACAAGCTCTACGAACAAGGTGACGACAGCAGCAGCGATAGCAGCAGTGGCAGCGGCAGCGACAGCAGCAGCGGAAGCGATCATGGCAGCAACAGCCATGGAAACAACAGCGGCAGCGATCACGGTCACGGCAACAACAGCGACCACGGCAGCGGCCCTACCGGCACGATCCAGCACTAATCGCGACGCTTTTTACTCTTCGCGACTTACGCTCAAGCATCGATGTCTTCACTAGAAGTTTTGTGAGACATCGATGCTTTTTTATTTTTTTCTCATGCTGCTCCTCTCCCACGCGCCGGGTCTGCACGCAGTTTGCAAACGATGCCGCAGCCATTTTTTCTCGATCAGCATCGCATCAACCGACAACCTTAAGCGCGGTACGAAACTGCGCGATTCAAAGGACGCGATAGCGTCGTGTCCGAATGGCGCACGTATGCGCATTTCGGACATCCAACAAGGAGAGATCATGAGAAGATTTACCCAGTCGAACCTAACCCTTGTCCTCGCACTCTTGGTGAGCGGAGCGACATTATCCACCACGGCTTCCGCGGACCTGAAATCCAGCCGGATGCGCGTGGACTGCCGCTTTTATTCGAACTCCCACAAGTTCTGCTACACCAGTGCTATGTACAAGGTCTACAGCACCGGCGAGATCGATGATGTCCACTACGGCATCGGTTGCGATTATGAAACCATGTACGATGATGGCGCAACGACCGAGCCGCAAGATGAGCTCTCAGACACGATTCGCCCAGGACGTGCGGCTCTTCCTCGCGTTGAGATCACACCTAAAGGCTCCTTGAGGCATCCAGGCACCTACTCATCCAAGCTTGAGACCGATCATGGTCGCTACAACGATGGCACCTGCTACGTCAGAGAGATTGACGAAGACGAAGCAGATTACCATCTCATGATGCAGAACTTGTTCTTTTTGCAATAAGCGCAAAAAAAGGAGCACCCAATGTTGAGAAAACTTCCTATCGGACTCATCGTTTTATCGATCTTATCCACTTCTGCTTACGCAGATTTTAGATGGGGCAGCGGATCTAATTCCGGCTCTGGCTCAAACTCCGGTTCGGGCTCTAACTCCGGATCAAACTCTGGCTCGGGCTCCGGTCCTAGCTATGGATCTGGTTCAGGTTCTGGATCGGGCTCTAAATCAGGTTCTGGCTCGAACTGGGGCTCGGGCTCCGGATCGGGCTCGCACGAGGACGAGTTCAACTATTATCGCATCGATTGCCGTTATCATGGTGGCGATCAGGACCACGATCATGGAAGTGATCACGGAAGCGATAGTAGCGGCAGCACCGGTGGCAAAATGGGCGATAAGCTCAGCGACAAGATGGGTGACAAGGGCAAATCCTATGGCGAGTACGGTGGCTCAGGCCATTCGTTCTGCTACGGCAGTGCCGTGTACCGAATCACGGATCGTGAACTTCGCGACATTCATCTTGCCATCGGCTGTGACAATCGCACGATCTTCAACGAAGATGCGCGCGTACATACCGAGATGACCCTGGATCGCTTTCAGCCACTTCGGGCTGCAACGCCAGCCATCGAAGTATTCCCTCATGGTCAGCTGGCCACCGAGGGAACCTACACTTCGGTTCTCGATATCTCGTACGGACGCATGAAAGGTCTCTGCTACGTTCATCCAGTCAAATACGATGACATTGGAAGAAAGTATTAATCAGACAGAGACGTTGTAGTCACGAAGTACAGAAGTCAGAGATGTCTTCTTATCCGTCTGCTCTGAACGTTTACCAATGATCAGAGCGCAAGGCACACCGTAGGTGCCAGCCGGAAACTCCTTCGGAAGAGTGCCGGGGATGACAACCGCATTGCGCGGGACGCGTCCCCGGTATTCGACCGGGTTGCCGGCCTGAGTGACATCGATAATCTTCGTGCTGGCCGTAATGACCACTCCTGCGCCCAGGACTGCGCCTTCTTCAATCACCGCGCCTTCGACCACAATGCAGCGGCTTCCGACAAAGACATGGTCTTCGATGATCACGGGACTTGCCTGCACAGGCTCAAGCACGCCGCCAATTCCCACACCGCCTGAGAGATGCACGCCCTTACCGATCTGTGCGCAAGATCCCACCGTTGCCCAGGTATCGACCATCGAGCCCTCACCCACAAAGGCGCCGATGTTGACGTAACTCGGCATCAGAATCGCGCCCGATTGAATATGCGAGCCCCGGCGAGCAACCGCTGGCGGCACAACACGAACGCCCTCTTTGCCGGTCCAAGCTTTGGTTGGAACTTTATCCACCCAGGTCATGCCAGCGGCTTCTGAGACCGACATCTTGCGGATCCGGAAATAAAGGAGAATGGCTTTCTTAATCCATTCATGGGTCTGCCAATTTCCATCGGCGCCCTTGGAGGCCACGCGGATCTCGCCTTTATCGAGCGCATCGATCACAGATTCAATCGCCTCAACAGAGGCTGGCGCATCAGCGGGCGTTTTGCCTTCATAGATCGATTCGATGATTTGCTTAAGCGATGCGAGATCAAGACTCGTAGCATTTGTGGAAGTCACGGAGCTCTCCTTTGCGCAACCTGAAGCGCGGCAAGAACTGCAGGCACATGAACACGTAAAACCTCAGCAGGAGCAAGCCCCCGCTCAATCTCATAAGTCAGAGTCGGCATATCCCGCTCCAGGCCAGCATAAGTGCCCAGGCATCCTGGCGTAGGATAGCCAATCGTTTCTTCGATGATGTAACCGGTGAGCGCTTTGATCGCCTCAGCCTCATCATGGCAAGGGCCGTTGACGTTGAGCATCGGCTTCCAAGAATGGAGGCTCAGCACCCAGCGAGGCTTGTACTTTGAGAGGTACTCGACAAGCGCCTGATTCTCAGGCTCGCTATTGGCGTGAGGACCAGGCGGATAACGCTCGTTGAAAGCCTGCGGGTTCCAATCGTTTGATGGAAGATTCCGATTGAGATCTACGCCGTGGCCATTGAGGCGACTCTTAGCCAACACGCCATCCAAATTAAACGCCGGCACCAACGTCAGGTTCATCGTAAAAGGAAAGCTCTGAGTCAGCGCATCGAACAATCCATGCGCGCACACCACACCTTCCGTTTCGTCCCCATGAACGCCACCCAAGATAAGCACCTCAGGCCCGCCCTTCTCCCAGCGATACGCCGGAATAGGCAGCCCAGTGGCAGTCTTACCGAAATTAAACCCAACAAAGTTCTGCTGATGCGCCCCGGTCATTTCGCTTGTGAAATTAACACATTGGCGGCGAATGGCCCATAAATTCCCTTTGAAGCGCGAGAACTGTCATCTTCTTTTTCAAACCAATTAAGTGGTTGATATCATTTATATATCCACCCATTTGCTCTGCACTTTGACCCTAAAGATCCATGTCACGATTCCGATACGAAAGCTGAAGCAGTTTAATCAGAAACAAGGGATCGACATTGACCGCCATTCAACTAGAAACGGAGCTGCGCAGGCACTTAGCCAAGCTTCAAGGCAAGCGTAGCCGTTTTACCATCGGTGTTGAACACGAGTTTTTTCTTCTCAATTCAGAAGGAAAACCAGTTTCGCATGCCGAAGGACAAGCATTTCTAGCCGCGTTGGCGAAAGTACCTCAATGGTATATTCGCGAGGAACTTAACGAATCAGGCGAAAAGCTCATCTGGCGAGTATCTAAAGACACTCACGATGGTCGCTTCACCGCAGTTAAATACGACCACCACCCTCACCTCTTTGAGATAGCATTTGGGTACGAGAACAATCTTCATGCATTGTTTTCCGAAGTACTTGCTGTCCTACAAACCGTACGGGAAACCGCCACTTATTTGGGCCTGCGGATCGGAGCCAGTTCAAATATCGAACTTGATCCAATGGATCCCCAAATAGTCAGCCCTTTAAGCTACTTTAAGGATCTCCGCTACTATCGAAGCATTCTTTTACAAAAAAGATTTGGAGCTCAGGTCCCTTCTTCTCAAAACTATGCAGCGACTATTGCTGCTACGCAATTCCACGTCGGCGCTACTGAATGGTGGAACAGAGAAAGTTACGTCGAAAAACTATACTGCCTTGAACCTATCCTCTTAGACTTCGTAACAAGTCTAAGCTCAATTACATCCCCCACTACGTTTTTTAGAAAACGCTGGCAGGGTTATCGCGAGGTTTTTCAAGGATTCCCACTTGTGGGATATCCCACACTTCCAAATTGGGACATCACTCAGTGGTCAAGTGCCTTGATTAGTTCTCCACTGGCTGGCGGCCCGAATGATCTTTGGGCTGGCAATTGCCTAAAAGACCTTACTCGCAGTCCTTTCAATGGGTCGACGGACTTCCTCGGCGCTGTCAGAGATTTGCAACTCATTCGCCCAAAACTTTATGGCACTCTAGAGTTCAGAGCTGATCCATCGCTCGGCTCTGCGCAACATATTGTAGCAATGGCGGCCCTACGTCTCGGTCTATGTGAAGCGATAGCTTCCGAAGCTTTTAGACCCTCTCTGTCTTTTATGGACGCGCATGACCTTTGGTGGAAAAAAGTCACCTCTAATTATGCGCGAGCATCTGTCTCCATGTATACTGAAGTCATATCTCTTGCGAAAAGAGGACTCGCTCTACGTAAGTACGATGAAGCACATCACCTTGCTGCCTTCGATGACTTGCTCAAAAGGGAGGCTGCGTGAACCTCATTAAGGATGCACGCACCATAGCAGGACTGTTCCGAGAGGCACTCTTTCACTCACGGTCTGTACAGATTATTTCGGCCGATTATGGCGATATTACTGCCTTGATTACCGATCTCCAAGAAGACTCATCTAGAGATATCAGCACTGAGCGCCAACTTTTTTTAACGTCTTCAATTACCATTAATAATCTTAGTGATAGCTTTTCCGCTAAGATCCGTTGCGCTTTCCCACAGTTCGTACTCTTCTGGAACGGAACGATCACAAAATCGGAGACAGGCGAACTCGTCGTCACACTTCCAGCCGAAGTCCATTTAGAGAACTCTCGGACGCAAGCGCGCGTAGAGCTTATAAAGTCAACGTCGCCATCTGGCCCCATCTTGGTCAATACAGATACCTTTTGTACCGAAGGCATTTTTCAAATAGAGGATATTTCCGAAGGCGGCTTTGGTGGAAGTCTTCGTGTATTTCCAGAAATGCCCATTAGGATCGGCACACAGCTTCAAGGACGCATAAAGACCCCTACAGGTATCATCGAAGTAAACGGACAGGTTGTCCAAGTCTCTCTGCACTCAGCAGCTAATACGTCACAAGCAGATGCAATCTACCGAGTCGGAGTTAAGAATCAGACCTTCAATCAATCTACAGTCCACTCACCACCAACCCAATCCGAACGCCGTAAATTTAAGCGTGTGCCCGTGCAACTGGATATCAATCTGCTCTCCCCTTACCATCCAGAGCACGTAGTCAGCGGACTCATCTTAGATGCATCACTGGCTGGATTTCTTGCTCGTCTCAAAGACATATCAGATGCAATACTTCTTCCAGTAGGATGCATCGTTCAGATTCCGCAGACGTCCATTCTGGCACAAGTTATCTCTCTAGAGGATGAAAACGTCCGTTTTCAAATTGTGCAAAGCAACTCAAAGGATCGAGTTGAGTGGTTTAAACGACTTACTCCTTATTTGAACAAGAACACATCTCATTCGACTGCAACAGGAATGGACATCATTGAGCTCTTCTGCGAATCAGGAGCTCTAGCTTCCACCTATCTAAAAAACCAACGGCGTTTTGCAGAAGATTTTTTAGAAGCGTTTACAGCACGTGACTCTCAAGGGAGTTGGATTTATCGCTGGATCGAGCGCGACGAGGAAGGCAAAATTCGAGGTCACAACAGCATCGTTAGGCTCTCGGATCATACTTGGTCTTGGGGATCAGTTGCTGGA
>JBJMMA010000184.1:0-28269 GCA_045805065.1 Bdellovibrionia bacterium
ACTTTATGAGCCGCACTGGAAAAATCATCCGGAGTGGGTCATTCGACTGATTAAAGAGGGTAAGATGGATGGCTACCTTATGGGTGGGAAGTTTTCTCCTCAAGATCCACCGCTCCTGACTTTACCCCATTGGAGAGACCATCCGGAGCTTCGGCGATTGGCCGGAGGAGCTGAGCCTTCAATTGAGAATCTTCGAGAAGCTATCGCGAGAGCTGAATCGGCTCGCGTTTCTCATTCCGCTTCGGAAGCTTGTGTTTCCAGTCATTTGACTGAAGCACTGAAATAGTCTGAAAACCGGATCTTTTGACCGAAGACTTTTTCTTCATCGCGTTTAAGCAAATAAAACAAGTATTGAGCGCGCGTCTCTTGTCACAAGACTTGCTCATGCCAGGGCATGTCGCTCCTTCAATACTTTCTAGCCATATCGTCATTTTTTCTAGGAGTCAGAATCCTTTATCGAGAATGCCTAAGAGATCTCAACTTCGGGTTTGGAATCCAAAAACAAAGACTCGAGATGCAAAGAGTGCATCATCTCCTGCAAGAAATCGAAGAGCTTCTAGGAGCAGGAATGCTTCCTTCTAAAGAACATTGGGAACGGCTCCAAAAACTTCCGCCGCCGTGGGGAACTCTTTCGCATGATAGTCTGCAGGAGCTCAGATCCAGTGGAAGCGCGATCCTTCCAACGTTGAGACGAATCAAAGACCTCGCTACAGGACAAATCCGCGCCTTGGCGGATGCGCGAGCAAGATCTTCGCAAGCTTTTGCACAAGCCCTGGCTTGCACACTTCTGATCCCGGCTTTTGGCGGAGTTTTATATTGGCTTTTGCCTGGCGTGAGTGATTCGCCCTGGGTTTGGATTTTACTCTGCGTCGTTTCGATTTTGATCGCAGGCGTGGGGGCTCTCTGGCTTTTATCGATGGCACAAGAGGCGAGATGGGCTGGGCTTCCAAAAGCGTCGAGAACTTGGATATTAGCCTCTCAATGCGCGGGCGAAAGATTTCTTGCTCTTGTCCGTGCAGGAACTCCAGCAGATCTGGCGTGGGGGAGAGCCATTGAGCTTTTGTCGCGTGAGGCGCCATCACTTGCGCTTTTATGGGGACATTCCGTTTGGAAGTCCGCTCCTCTCGATCCAAGCAGCGTTTCAAATCCCGCATCGAGACTTTTCTTTGAAACAGGAGAATCCCTCAGACGTGCCGTTCAAGTGAGTCTGATGGAAGGTAGACCCTGTGCGGAGAGAGTTGAGGGAGCGCTCTCATCTCTTTCTCACGAGATCAAAGCGCGCATCGAAGCAGAGCTGACACTCTTATCCACCCGCGCCCTGAAGCCACTTTTTCTGTGCGTGGCTCCCGGAATCTTTCTGCTTTTGGGCGCAGGCTTTCTGCTTTGCCTTCTGGCTTCAAGCCACGAGGCGCTCGGAGGTTTTTAATGATTGCTGCAAAGCTTTGCGAATGGGCACTTGTCAGCCTGATCTTTGCTTTGATTTTAGGCGGAAAACCCTGGGAATTTCCCGCTCACGGCAAATACTGGCTGGAAGAGCCGGTTATACCCCGGCTCGGAGAGCTGACTATACTAAGATCGGGACGTAAGGATTCTTCTTCCGCGAAGCGATTTCCATCGAAGCAGTCTGGTTCGCGCGAAGCGCAGACTCGAGCTTGCCGCGGTTGTAGACATGGATCTCAAGGTCGGAGAACTTCGAAGTCGCGCAATAAATGAGCGAGCCGTTCGTGTCCTCCAGCGAGAGCCCTGCAAAATCCTTGTGCTCAACGGATGCGCGTCCGCGGAACAAAAGATCTCCGCGTTCGGCCTGGAAAGTCCAGTCATTCAAAGAGTGGCGGGACTGAAGACGGATCGCATCGCGAATATTGTTAAAGTGATGCTGCTGTCCCTGATAAAGGAAGTAGAGCGATG
This sequence comes from Bdellovibrionia bacterium, assembly GCA_045805065.1. Classification (GTDB taxonomy): domain Bacteria; phylum Bdellovibrionota; class UBA1018; order UBA1018; family UBA1018; genus CAZCBS01. The sequence goes on from JBJMMA010000184.1 coordinate 1,909, forward strand.
AGATCTTCGGGCTAGGGATTCCGCCCAGAAGATGGCTTCTCATGCTGAGACCTTCAAAAACAAACGGCACAGGAACGCCTTGCTCGTTTGTGAAGACGTTGCAGTGTCCATGGATCCAGGAGTGCGCGTTTCTCGGGCCGCTTTGATGACCTTGCATGCCAGGCGCGCGGTTGAACTGGTACTCTTCGCCGTTCACGCGAACAACGCCGGTGAAAGCAAGATCCGGCTGAGGCGTGACGATCATGTGGCGAACCAGACCCATTCGTTTCACGGCGCCTGGAACCAGATCGAACTCGGTCGACTGGCGAGGCTCCATCGTGAGTTCCCATTCAATGCTTCGGCCTTTGGATTGAACTTTTCCGCGAGTGGTCGTGTCCGAGAACTCGCAATCGGCGATTTGAAAGCCTTCCTTGTTCATCACCGTGGAGAAAGTCTTGAGATCAAAACTTTCCTTGAGCGCGATCTTCTGGGCTTCGCTGCCAGGATTCTTCTGAAAGAAAACGCCCCAGGCTTCGGCTACGCGGCGAAAACCGTTGCTGCTGATGAGGATGGAAAATCTTAAGTCCAGCGCGCGAAGAGTCAATGGATCGCGAAGGCTCAAATACCAAGACTCCTGATAAGGGCCTTGTGGAAAAGTAGTGCCCGTCACAGGATCGGTATATCCGCGCGCAGGTGAGTCCGAACCCGGAATTCCGGACGTTTTCGAAGTCGAAGCAGATTGTGCGGGATTTTTTTGCCAAGCTGGAGAATTTAAATTCATATTGCGTCACATAGTCTCCCATAAGGGGGGAGGAAGTGTCTAGACTGTTATAGGGCGTAAAAGAATCGTATCTCCTTCTCGTCCCTCTACCTTAGACAGCTCCACGATCTCGCGCCGAGATCCCACGCGAGAAACCTGAGCAATCCACTGCACCCCGACCGCCATGAGTTCCCGAATAGCAGTCAAGGGAAGGTTCGCCGCCCCCGACAAAAGGCAAAGAAGCTCGATGCGTCGAAGAGTGTCTCTCGGATGATGGGCGTGAAGCGTGGCAAGCAATCCGCGATGTCCGGTGTTCATGGCTTGAAGCAGATCGAGCACCTCGGGGCCGCGGCACTCGCCGAGCACAATTCGATCAGGCCGCATGCGAAGCGCCTGCCTGAGAAGCGATCGGAGTGTGACCTCGCCGTAACCATCCGCATTAGGCGGGCGGCTGACCAGACTTAAAAAATGTGGGTGGAAGGGTGCAAGCTCCGGCGTATCCTCGAGCGCGATGATTCTTTCGTTCTCAGGGACAAACGATAAAAGATCGGTTGCAAGCGTTGTCTTTCCTGCGCCGGTTGAGCCCGCGATCAGAATGGATTCGCCCGCACGGCATGCGGTCTTGAGAACTTCGAAATAGTGCGCGCTTTTGGGAGTCGTCGACCAACGTTCGCCGCTTGCTTGTCGAGGATAGGGAAGGCGTCTCAACGAAACCAGGATGCCTTGGCGTGCCAGAGGAGGAAACGCGACATGCACACGATGCCCGCTCGGAAGAGTTGCATCAATGAAAGGATGGCGCGCATCCCAGGTTTTTCCCGCTGCAGTGATCTGCTCTAAAACCCACGTGCGCATATCCTCTGCGCTCCAGGGCTCAAAAGCCTGCGCCGCAGATAACCGTTCAAGCCCCTGACCGCGGTCTATGAAAACATCGGCAGGGCCATTCAAAAGAAGATCCGTGATCTCAGGCGAGTCCATCGCCTTTGAAAGCCAATCGGGAGTCCCAAGTGCACTCATTGAAGCACGTTCCACGGATAATCGTTCGATTGCTGAAGTGCTCGCTCCTGGTCAGGGTTTGCCGGAGCGCGAGGTGCGGGCATGGGGCCTTTCGGCAGAAGGCGCAGGATTCGCTCCATCGGATTTTTAGGAAGCTCTTTGGAAGGAACGAGGATGGCGACAAGCTCGGATTTTTCGTTCAGATAATCTTCCGAACCAAAAAGAACTCCCAGGATCGGGATCTCACGCAACATGGGAAGTCCGCGCGCCTCTTTTCTCATATTCTGTTGGAGCAGTCCGGATAAGAGGAGGGGGCGGCCATATTGGGCGTCGACTTGCGTTTTCATTCGATTGGCTTGGATTCCAGGAATTTTTTGAATCGAGATCGTCGGATCCAGATGGCTGACCTCGGTTGCGATATCGAGTCTGACTCGATCGCCCGCGGAGTGCGTGACGTGAAGGTGCAGCAGGAGACCAAAGTTCTTCCAGGTGACGGACGAAAAGTAAGCCGACTTGCTTTCGATGGGAATTTCGCCACCCGAGAAAAGCTCCGCATCCCCGGGGGCCCGAACCACAAGTTCAGGATTGGAGAGAATTTTCACCGACCCATCGCCCTCCAGGGCTTGAAGGGTGAGGTCGAGTTGAAGCATGTCCTGGATTCCGGAAGTCGTGACTCGAAAAGCGGCTTCCTGGTACGGAGGCCATCCCAATCCTAGCGAGCGGAAGCGGGTCTTTTTGAGCTCCAGCAAAAAGACTTTAAAATGAACCGTCGGTGAAGCATCAGGCAGTGACTCGAGTCCAAACTGGGCGAGGGGGTAAATGGAGTGCACACGCTTTTCGATTTGGGCCCTTTCGCCCGGGCCATGGATGTCTCCTTGAATCAGCTGAATGCCCAGCTGTTTGTCCTCGCGCACGATCTGAAGTCGCTTGGAATAAGGCGACTTGGAAAGCCATGCCTCAAGCTGCCCCTGAGCCTGATCTAGGAGGGAATCTGTCGGCTCAGTTTCATCCCGGACTTCCTGAGGAAAGCCTTGGGTCGCTAAAGCCACGCGCTCAGCCTCCTTCAAGGACTGGATTTCGCCCCGAAGGATGACCCCGGCCGTTGAGTAGTGGATTTCGACCTCCGACAGGAAGCTCAAAGCCTGGGCAAGCTTCGGGGAGATGGGGTTAGCTGAGGTCTTATCCACACGGATGACTCGGTGTTCGGCTGATCCATCCGTTTTCCAGACCCAGAGATCCGAGGGGCCAGGCTGGACAGCTTTGATCAGGAGAAGATCATTCTCGGACGAATCTTTGGGGGCTTTTTTAGCCGGAGAGGGGTGGGGGAGGGCCTGCGCCCTCACGGCTGCGTCGCTTAGGGAAAAGCGGACAAGTCCTGGAATCCTGAGCAGGCGCTGCTCTCCTAATTGAAGATAAAGAGGAGGCTTTTCGGTCTCCGAGGGGGACGCAGAATACCCCGGAGATGGGCTCGAGAGGAGCCCCAAGGTAAGTAGTGAGCCTAGGGACCATAAGAGTGCGGGAAAGAGAAGCTGGGTTGGATTCATGGCCCGCCTGTAAGGCAAGGGTTGAGCCATTCGCATGCTGCTCAGTGAGTGAATCTGGGCGAACCTAAAGATGCGTTGACAAGCGCCTACCCCAAAGCTACAAGATTGCTTTTAATTCCAAGGCGAAACGTGCGTTTAGGGCAGCCTGCTCTGTGCATGGGTGTTGTTGAGGAGTTCAAAGCTGACAAGCGCTCCTGGCATGAGTTCGAGAGAATTCAAAAGGTTCAGAAATGAACCGAGCGGGAACGATTTTAGCCGGTTTTAGAGGCTTTTTAAGCCGAAATTTTAGTAAAATTGAGTCATTTTATTAGGAGTACTTTATGCCATCTCGTATGATGAAGACCAAAACCGCACGTAAGGTCCGTCAAGCTCGCAAGGGCAAGACCCGCAAGCGTAAGGAACAGAACAAGGGCACCACGCCTAAGTTCCCAATCCACATCGACTAAGACGTCGTCCATTTTATAAGGAACCGATTCTCATGGCCAATAACTACCTCTTCACTTCTGAGTCCGTTACTGAAGGGCATCCAGATAAAATCGCAGACCAGATCTCTGATGCGGTTCTTGATGCTTTGTTGACTCAGGACCCACGTTCCCGCGTTGCATGCGAAACTCTTGTAACCACGGGCTTGATCGTTGTTGCTGGTGAAGTGACGACGAACGCTCGCGTGGATTACGCAGCGATTGCTCGCGAGACGGTGAAGAAAATTGGCTATGACTCTTCTGAGAAGGGTTTTGACTACAAGACCTGCGGCGTGATGGTCACTCTGGATCGCCAGTCTCCAGATATTTCCCAAGGTGTGAGCGTCGGCGAAGGCCTTCACAACCAGAAGGAGCAGGGCGCAGGAGACCAAGGGATCATGTTCGGCTACGCCGTTCGTGAATCCGAAAACCTCATGCCGCTCACGATGGACCTTTCTCATAAGCTGTCCATGCGTCTCTCTCAAGTCCGCAAGGACGGAACGCTCCCTTGGTTGCGCCCAGACGGCAAGACCCAGGTGACCGTTGAGTATGAGAACGGGATGCCTAAGCGCGTGGACGCAGTTGTCGTCAGCTCTCAGCACGATGAAGACGTCACGCACAAGCAGATCCAAGAAGCTCTGATTGAAGAAGTCGTGAAGAAGACGATTCCTGCTCAGTATCTCGACAGCAAGACCAAGTTCTACATCAACCCAACCGGCCGTTTCGTTATCGGTGGCCCAATGGGTGACTGTGGTCTGACCGGTCGTAAGATCATCGTCGACACCTACGGCGGACACGGCGCTCATGGCGGCGGTGCTTTCTCCGGTAAGGATCCATCGAAGGTTGACCGCTCCGCTTGCTACATGGGTCGCTATGTTGCGAAGAACCTCGTGGCAGCAGGACTTGTGGACAAGTGCTTGGTTCAGCTTGCTTACGCCATCGGCGTGGCTGAGCCAGTCAGCGTCATGGTCAATGGTTTCGGTACTGAAAAAGTGGATGCGAAGAAGCTTGAAGCTGCAGCTCGTGAAGTGTTCCATCTTCGTCCAGCCGGCATCATCGAGTCGCTCAATTTGCTCCGTCCGATCTATTCGAAGACCGCTGCATACGGCCACTTCGGTCGCAACGATCCTGATTTCACTTGGGAACGTACCGATCAAGTATCTGCCTTGCGTGGCCTAAAATAAGCCTAGCGGCTAAATTGAATTCAAAGGGCACCCTCTAAAAGGGGTGCCCTTTTTATTTTCGGACTTCGCAAACCCCAAAGCTCCGGGCTAAACTAGCCAGAGCATGCATCATATTTACTTCCTTGCGCGGCTCTATCCTTACTGGGCGCTCCCACTGGCTTTCGTGATGGGGCAGCTGGGCCTGCATTTTCGGCGCAGGAAATTCAAAATTCAGTACAGCTTTTGGGGGATGCTGGCCATCCTCATTCTGACTGCCATTGCCTGGGTTGTTTTTCGTGGCGACCTCAATGCGGAGCAATGGGTGCGCACGCTCGAGAAAGGCTGATGAGCGAGTCAGTTGCTCAGAGCTTTCAAATCCTTTTCACAGTCGTCATCGAGTGCTGGTACTTGCTCTGACGTGAAGGCTCCAATCTGTGCTCCGGACTCGGCAGCGTGGTTCATCAAACATTTTGGATTGCTGCAGGAGTGATGAACCAGATCTGCATGCGCTTTCGGATCGTCGTCCGCTGCAACAAGTCCCAGTAGATGTCCAAACTCATGAAGAAGCGTGGCTGTCTCAGCAAATGTTGGATGTGCGGGCGCTGGAGAAATAGTTCGGAGCGAGTTCATGAAGATCGCAACCGATTGTGCGCCGTAAGCGCGTCCTAAGACTCGATCTGTTGCTACATCGCCTGCCAGGTTCTTGTCCAAGACGAGAGCGTAAAGTGCCAGCGTGCCTTTCGTCGTATAATGCCGACGATACCGGGCTTCAATCTGCTTCAAGTCGATGATGCTGTAGCCGTCCACGCCTCGGATGTGGGTCGGGGGCGGGATCGGTGCATCGACCACGATCTGAACTCCCCGGGGCTTCTTTGCGTACTTCACAAGAAATGCTCTCAGCTCATCCAAAGACTCGGGAGTGGGTGAGAGTCCTGCCACTGCTTGAATCTCAACCACGAGAGCAGGGAAGTGCTTTGCAGTCAGAATCTCGTCTGCGATCTTTCCTGCAGCAAGAGAAGTATCGTACGCGGGCTCAGTTCCGGGGTGGATGTCATTGCTTGCATCGTTCCCAAAAGGCGTGCACCCGTTCAGCCCTGCTGTAGCTGCAGAGATTAAGAAGATTGTTAAACAATTGAACAATAGTACGAACTTTGAGCGCATTCTGCCAAATCCTCTAAGACGAGTTCTGCTTTATCACCTTGAAAACCCTGCGGTTTTTGATCTTTTGCGAAGGCGGTTTGTGCCGTCTTTTCAACTGCTACAGCAAGTTCCTGGCCATGCGGTTTGTGACGTTTTTATGGCATTTGCATTCAGATGAAGAAGTTTTCAGAAAATATTTTGACAGGTCGGCAAATCTTGCTTAGCCTTTTTTATGTGACCAGTGTGCAAGAAGAAGTTGTTCTTGGGCACGAAGGTCACCGCAAAAATATATTCATGACTAAATCCAAGAAGGATTTAAAGAAGGGGGAGCATTGATGCTCGCATTTCGTTCACCGTTGGTAGGCGAAAGTCTCGCGATTCAAAATATCTTCAAGACCATCGAGAAGGTCTCTCAGACGGATAGCACCGTTCTGATCACCGGCGAGAGCGGAACCGGTAAAGAGCTCGTAGCGCGAGCCATCCATGAGAATTCGCCTCGGGCAACGCGTCCCCTGGTCATCGTCAACTGTGGAGCAATCCCAGCTGAGCTTCTCGAAGCAGAACTTTTCGGCCACGTGAAAGGTGCTTTCACGGGCGCAACCCAGAACCGCACGGGCCGTTTCGAAATGGCTCATGGCGGAACGATTTTCCTCGATGAAGTGGGCGAGCTTCCTCTTCATCTTCAAGTGAAGCTCCTTCGCGTTCTTCAGACCCGCCAGTTCGAAGCTGTCGGATCTTCCCGCACGATGGAAGTCGATGTCCGCATCATCGCTGCGACGAACCGCGATCTCGAAGAAGCTTCCCAAAAGAAGGAATTCCGCGAAGATCTCTACTATCGCTTGAACGTGATTCCGCTGCGGATTCCATCCTTGCGCGAGCGCAAGAGCGATATTCCACTGCTTGTGAACCACTTCGTGCAACAGTTCAACGAAGTGAGCGGTCACTCGGTTGAAGCACCAAGCGGCCAGATCATGGATGCTCTGATGTCCTACGATTGGCCAGGTAACGTCCGTGAGCTTGAAAACCTCATGGAGCGCCTGGTGATCCTCAAGGGCCAAGGCAGCGTGGACCTGGGCGATCTGCCTCACCGTATTTTCCAAAAGTTCGCAGAAACCAACAACGCTGCCGGCGCTGGCGCAATGTCGATGGACGAGTGGGAGTTCCCACGCATGGTTCTTCCTCAAACCGGCATCGATCTCAAGACGATCGTTGCGGCTTTCGAGAACCATCTCGTCGACCAGGCTCTGGCTCGCACCAACGGCAACAAGAACCGTGCATCTGAACTCTTGAAGATGAACCGCACGACTCTCGTTGAAAAGCTTCGCAAGCGCGGAATGATCATTCCAGCTGCGCAGAACGCCCGCGGCGCTGACGATATCGCATTGGACGCTGACATGCTCATGAACGGCAACGGCCGTGGCACTGGCATGGGCGGTCCTGGTCCTGAGCAATCGATGTAATCGTTTGCTTCAGTCATGAATATAAGGGGAGGCCTGGTTTCAGGCCTCCCTTTTTTGTTTTTAGAGTTCCTGAAGCTGTTTTGACCAATAGTAAGGCGCGATCATCCTTGTGAAGCGCTCATCTGGATTGAGGCCTGGAGCGAGCTCAGCGGGGTCACTGGAATTCGGGTCTCGCGGTACGAGCTGGACTTGTCCGTCATAGGTCAAGACAATGGCGCGACTGCTACTGTCCCATTTGCTCGCGCTTTGAGTGCCGGTAGGCAGGCTCCCAAAGTCTTTGGAGTATTCGTTCAGGGCATAAACGCGTTTTTCTTTCGAAGCGATATAAACGGTTGGATTGGATTGATTCACAGGATCGTAGGTCCAAAAACCGATGGGAGTGAAATCTTTGATGGGTAGCGTGACTTCTTTGTTGGAGAAGTTGCAGGTCACTCGATTTGGGAAAAGGCTGCAATCGACCGGCTGGCTTTCGTAGAAATCGATAATATTCCTGATTTCGGTGACGGCCTTCTGTGGGGTTGAGTCCAGATTTACTCCATCGGAAAGCATCATCACGATTTCTTTTACTGGATCATAAATACTGAGAACGCCTTTTTCTTTGATGAGGCGGGATGTTGCCTGGAGCGAAGGATAGAGTGAAGTGGCGGTTTCTCCGTCGTAGAATAAGAGTTTTGACGTGTCCGTGACCAGCACTGCTCCATTTTTAATTCCCATGGGTAAAGTATTGAAGCGTTCCACAAGAAGTTGAATGGCATTTGCTCGCGCTGATTGGCGAACGGATGGGGCGATCCGATCTATTTTGGACATCTGGATGAAGTAATCGGTTTGAGTTCTATACGCTCCGCTGGATGTGTAGTCCGGGTCACAGGCCAGTAATTGGGAAAGGCCCGCGTAAGCACCATGAGTACAGGTGACGTGCGGATATCCGTCCTGGTGTCGTGCTTCATGAATCAAGGAGCTGGAAATCCAAGGTTCGTCTTCCTGCGATAGGAGTTGGCAAATGTGCATGATGCCGTCGTGGGCTCCGACATTTTTTACATAAGCGTCGACTAAATTCGCGCAATTGCCAGTGTTGGGCTCAAATACGAAGGATCGAATTCGACTGGAAAAATATTGGAACGGGCCGGTAGAAAGTATTCCGTTGTCCCCTGGGTGAGCGCTCGCGGAGGAGAGTGTTTCGACGTAAGACAGATTCAGGACAGCTTGCGCCACGCGATACCCTAAGTTCTTGGGGTCGCAAAAGTTCGGTCTGAATCTCCGGTCATTGCTCTGCCAGGAAAACCGATTCAGCAATTTTTTTGCTTCGGGATTTGAATCAAGGCAGGCCTGCTTCGGGGCGGACTCAGCTGCCGATGCGGTCGAAGCATGGTTGATGCCGATCGCAGCGCAAAAAAGAGCACAAGTTAAGATCAAGTTGGATGCTCTCATGTTGTGTCCTCACAGCGCCTGAAGTTCTTTGGACCAGTAGTAAGGCGTGATCATTTTTGTGAAGGTTAAGTTCAGATCGATTCCAGGAAGGTTTGAAGTAGTTTCTCTGTTCTTTTTATTGAAGAAAGAAAGCTTTCCGTTGGAGCCAAGAAGGATGAAGTAATTCTCGTCCCAGTCGCCTGAGTTCAGGGTCGAAGCGGGTGCGCTCTGAAAGGTGTTGGAGCTTTCAGAAAAAATATAGACGCGTCCTTCTTTTGAGGCGATGCGAACCGCCTTGTCGGATGAGTTCAAGGGGACATAGGACCAAAATCCGATGGGGGTAAAGTCTTTGATCGGCAAGATGACTCTCTTGCCTGAGAAGGAGCAATCCACCCCATGAGTAAAGAGGTTACAAGTAGTCATCGAACTTGCGTACGTATCGAGATACTCGCCCGCTTCACTGCCTCTGTAGTCGATGTTTTCTTTGATTGGCCCTGGGTGGATTCCGTCAGCATAGGTGACCTGAGTCTTGGTCGAGACATTGTAAACCTTCAGGTAGCCGTTCACTGCGTAGAGGCGATCCGTGCTCTCCAGCTGAGGACGGAGTGGCGTGGTGGTTTTGCCATCGTAAAAAAGAACGTCCCGGGAGGAATCCTCTGAACCCTGAGCAATAAGAACTGCGCCTTTTTGAAGGCCGAGTGGCAGTTGGTTAAACCTCTCCACCAGAAGCTCGATGGCATTGGCTCGGGCATTTTGTCGAATGGAGGAGGCGATGCGAGGAGCGCGAGACGTCTTGATCAGATATTCCGCTTGAATGGCGTAGGAGCCACCTGAGGAGTAGCTCTCATCACAGCTTTTTTGACCGGGGGCCATATAAAACCCGTGATTACATGGCACGTGATGATAACCCTCTTCATGTCGTGCCTCGTGAATCAAAACGCTGGAAATGAAATAGTCGTCAAATTGCGCCAGACTTTGACAAACGTGCATGACCCCATCACTTTTTCCGATGTCATCGGCTGCATCAACATAAGCGTTCATGACGCCGGAACAATCTTCCCCGTCAGGCTCAAATTGAATTGAGCGAATCCGTCTTGAGAAAAACTGGTATGGATCATTGGAAAGAAATCCCTGGCCATTTTTGTCGAGGGCGGAGCCATTCAACTTGCCCAAGGATTTCGTGAATAAAAGCGCCTTTGCCACGTGATACGCTAAATTGTCGGGATCGCAAAAGTCAGGCTTGAAAGTCGGGTCCTGGTTGTTCCAGTGAAAATCATTAAGAGCCTTTTGTTGCTCATTACTGAAGTCATTGCATGTGGGCGACAGATCCGACGGAGATGCCCAAGTGGATGTTACATGCCCAAGGCAGAAGAGAACGCCCGAGATGCCCGAAAGGATGAATAGTGATCGTTTCATATCAGCCTGCTCCTGCTTCAGAAAAAGCCTGATCGATAAATCGTGTGAGCTTTCCAGGACGTCCTGACGTCACGCCTTCCAGGCTGATTCGTGCAAAGAAGAGAAGGGTGGGATGAGTCTGCTTTTTGAGAACGGTGGTGATGGCTGAGGCACTGGCTTCGCCGCTGGCCATTCTTTGATCGAGAGCTTCAAGCGCGGTGATTCTCAGGGACACATCAAAGCGAGAGGATTCGTCTCTGGCGTCCACGTCACTCGCCGCAATTTTAATCAGAGAGCGAGTTGCCTCCTCGGAGTGCGTTTGGGTGAGCTGATAAAGTACCTCGCGGCGTTCTTGCGCTGGGATGTTTTTGGACAGGATTTTCGAGGCGATGTCCGTTGGGGACGCAGGCGACTGTGGCTGGGGGGAGGCAGGGAGAAGTGCTTGAGGTTTTGCCGGCGCCTGCTGCTGAACTGAAGCAGTGAGGGAAGGTGAGTCTTTCGTTTCCGGAGTGGAAGGCGCAGACTTCAGTACGAAATCAGCGATCCCTGCGCTTAAAGCTACGAGTCCTAAGATTCCTAATATGTGCTTTCGCATATTGAACGCAGATTCCTTCGTGCGCTTTTTATTATAGTTGAGTAAATAAGTCAACCAATGGAAAGCCAGGTAAGTGGCTGTTTAGATTTGAAATTATTCTCATTGAATCGTTTAAAACCTGCGTGATCCGTGAAATAACTAAGCTATGTCATTCGGAAACAGACCCTTCACCTTGGAACAAATCAATCAGATGAACCGCGCAACGATGGGCGAGGCCCTCGGGCTTGAGTTCACGGCCTTTGGCGATGACTGGCTTGAGGCTACAATGCCCGTGGATCATCGAACGAAGCAGCCTGCGGGATTACTCCATGGCGGAGCCTCTGTCGCACTGGCGGAAACGCTAGGCAGCGTAGCGTCGGTTTTATACATCGACCCTAAAAAACAATCAGTCGTGGGTCTTGAAATCAACGCGAACCATATTCGCTCGGCACGTGACGGGAAGGTTACGGGCAGGGTGAAGGCGATTCATATCGGAAAGACGACGCATCTTTGGGAAATTCAGATTACCAACGCGGAAGGGAAGCTGGTTTGCATCAGCCGCTTGACCGTGATGGTCTTGGATCGACCAGCGCAGTAGCTTTATTTTTTTTCTTCAGCGTCTTTTGCTTCTTTAGCGTCTGACTCGCGGATCGTCTGGCGAACCAAGTTACGCAGGATGCGGTTGCGATTGGCCTGGCCGACGAGGGACTTCACGTTGTCGTAAAGGCCTGGGTCATTGATGAGCGCGCCCATGGTTCCATTGCCGTTATTGATCTTGTCTGTGATGGATTCCAGGTTCTTCATGATCTTCTTCAGCTTGAGGTCATCCATCTGATGGTCGAGCTTTTCGGTGGCGCTCGCCAGATTCTTTGAAGTTTGGGCCATGCCGGCAAAGAACTTATCGCTTCGGCTTTGATTATTGAAGTTCTTGAGAAGCACATCGAGCGAAGTAGCCACGCTGTTGAGGCGGGCGACCAGCTGATCGCTCTGGCTCAGGAACTGAGTAATTCCCTTGCTTGGAAGAACCGGGATGTCCGAGCCGGAAGGCATGGACTCGACTTCTGAACTGCCCGGGGTGACGGAGACAAAGCGATCGCCCAGCACGCCTTGGGTTGCGATCTCAGCTTCAGAATCTTTTTTGATGTGCTTGGCGTTCTCTGCTGTGACGTTCAAGGTGATCACGACATTGCCTTGCTGATTGTCGAAGGCGACTTTGTCTACCGTTCCGATTTGAATTCCGCCCAGCATGACCTTGGCGCCACCAATCAGACCCTCAGCGCTTGGAAGGTGAATCGTGTACCGGCTTTTGCGAGAGAGGAGATTCTCCGTGCTTCCCAAAAGCAGGATGGCAATCATGACGAGAACCATTCCGACTGAGACGAAAATCCCGACTTTCAGTTCTGTTTCCATTCGTTTCTGGCTCATGGGATGCGGTCCTCTTTTTTAGGCGCGGCCGGGACATTTAACGTCGCGTCGAGTTCGCCGGTAATGAACCGGCGGATCAATGGGTCTTTGGATGCACGGATATTGGCAACCGTGTCGATGGCGTAGATCTTTCCTTGGTAAAGGATGGCAAGCCGGTCGCAGATCTCAAAAGCTGCGGGAAGGTCATGGGTCACGAAGATGCCTGTGATGCCCGTTTGCTTCAGCTTCTTGATGTTCTGGATCAACCGGTGAGTATTGACCGGGTCAAGGCCTGCGGTTGGCTCGTCAAAAAGAATGACGTGAGGATCGATGATCGTCGCGCGCGCAAGACCTGCGCGCTTTTGCATGCCGCCTGAGAGTTCGGCGGGATAAAGATCATTTGATCCATGCATGTCAATCAGGTCGAGCATCTCGTTCACGCGGCGATGAATTTCGTCATCGCTGAGCTTTGTGTGCTCCTTGAGAGGGTAGGCGAGGTTCTCTTCAACCGTCAGCGAGTCAAAAAGAGCGCCGTTCTGGAAAACATACGCGATCTTGATTCGAACCGGGGTGAGCTGGTCTTCGTTCAATTGAACGATGTCTTTTCCACCAAAGAAGATGCTTCCCTGATCTGGCTTCTCCAGGCCAATGACCGAGCGAAGAATCACGCTCTTTCCGGTTCCGGATCCGCCCAGCAGACCGATGATCTCGCCCTGATGAAGCTGCATGCTCACGCCGCGATGAACGACCTTGGAACCAAAGCGCTTATGCAGGTCCTTGAGCTCTAAGATGACTGGGGCGTTGGGGGATAGGGTCATGAAGAGGTCGCTTACCTTGGATAGAAGAATTGGATGAAGATTTTGGTCAGGAAGAAGTCACTGATCATGATGAAAATGCTCGAAGTGACCACAACCCAGGTGGTGCTGTTTCCAACGCCTTGAGTTCCGCCCTCGGTATTCAGACCTTTCCAGCAGGCTGTGACACTGATGAAGAAAGCAAAAACGATCGTCTTGATCATGCCGGTGAACAAGTCGGCCAGACGAAGCGTTTCAATGATTTTGGCCATGAAGAACTCAGTATTGATGTTGAGTTCGTATTTCGAGACCATCATCGCGCCAAAAAGGCCGATGTAGTCCGCAAGAAGAGTGAGGAGCGGGAGCGCGATCATCGCCGCAACCACGCGCGGGATCACGATACGTTTGGTGGGGCTTGTGCCCAGTGCACGGATTGCATCAATCTGCTGAGTGACTTTCATCGAACCCACTTCGGCTGCGATGCCGGAACCGATTCTTCCTGCAACCAGAAGACTCGTAAAAACGGGTCCCATTTCACGTAAAATGGAGAGGGCAGCAAGCTTTGGAACATAAAGCGTTCCACCAAACTTCTGCAGGCCTGCGCCAAACTGAAGTGCCATGACGGATCCCGTGGCGAGCGCCGTTACGCTGACCAGGACCAGGGACTGTACGCCGATAAAGAGGAGCTGATCGAGAATCAGTCCAAAGTAAAAGGGACGACGGACGATCTCTCTCGCGATTTGAGAGCAGAGAAGAGCGTAACCTCCGGCAAAGCGAACCAATGCCATCGCGCTTTGGCCCACTCTCAAAACGAGCGTGCGCACGGGTGTCAGGTTCTCTAGAGGAGAGGAAGTATCCACGGCCGATGGAGGCATAAGCTCTAGGTTACTCCCTCAATTTGAGGGAAGCAACGAAATGGGAGAAGTCCGAGAGCTGTCTTTCAAAATACTGCGGGCGAGACATGTAGACCAGGTCGTAGACGCAGTTTTGACGCTTGAGAACCACGGTGCGGATCTGCATCGCTTCGCCGTTGAGCTTGCCTATGATGGTGGTTTCAAGGGCAGGGGTCTTCTGGACTTCCATGCCGCGCTCTTCACGCAGAGTGACGTCCGTAATTCCAAGAAGAAGAAGGTCAGTCAGGGTTTTCAGGTCGCGTTCTGCGCCCGGACGCAAAGAGTCGGGGGCGAGTCGGCAAGCGGAGTCGAGGGAGATAATGGATGCAGTCGATTTGGATTGGTAGGCAACGTCTGTGACCTCGGTTGGGCTCACGTCCTGTTCTTTGACTGACTCGCTCTGGGCTGCCGTTTTAGCCGGGTCAAGCTTCTGCCAGTCAGGATTGGTATGGCTCAAGTCCATCACGCCGTACTCGGTCGATTTTTCCTCAATCGGTTTGACGTTTCCCACGACCACGCTGCATCCCGAGAAGGATGCCCCCGACATAATGAGCATGACGAGGAAGGGAACTGGGGCGCTCTTGAGCGCATGAGGTAGGCACATAAGTCGATGCATGGACTTCATTTCTCTCACAGTTCGTAGCTCACTCGCAAGCCAACTCGCCAGCCAAATCTCAAGAAGACAAAAGCGATAATTCTTTATCGGAGTTCGTCAAAGTCCCATCGCGAACTGTCGGGTTTCCTGACGCTGGGTCAAAAAGGGAGGATCAAATCTGCCGGAGGTATTTTCCTGCCCGGTCAGGAATTACCGAGTAGGTACACATGTTTCAGTGAGCTTTCAAAACAGACTGACGCGGGTGTGTCCGAATGGCACTACCCTTGCTTTAGATACACCTTGTCTAAAACCTGCGCCTTCTTAAGTAGTACTCATGAAGGGTACCCAAAGTGCGCAGGCGGACTTGGGAAGAGAGTAAAAAGAGCATGGATGCTCGGCTGACTCCAAAATCAATTCGCCAGCGACTTTGTGCCCTATTGGGTTCAGCGCTCCTTTTTTCTACGGGCGCTCTTGCAGAGCAACCTCTTTCCGAAACCCTCCAGATTCAAACCTTTCCAACTCATAGTCGCCTTGTCTTCCGGATCGATGATGGTGTTCCGGTCCAATGGAAAGAGACCAAGGATGGATTTGAGGCACTCTTTAAAGGCTTGGGTTTTACTGACCTCGGGGCTCCCCTGGGCGAGGAAGACGCCTGGGCGCAACAGTTCAAGAAGTCGCTCCGCGATCCGCGCCTGAAATCGATCGACCTCCGTGAAGTTCCGGGCGGTCTGGTGGTCATGGGCAAGTGGAAGTTCCCGGCTGGCCCCCAGGCACCTGCCGATCCCCGGATGGAGACGTTTGACTACCGCGAGCACGCTCGTAAGGATGGCGGAAGCGAGTTCATTGTCGACTTCTGGATCAAGAAGGGGATGAGCGTCGCGGAAGCGGGAGAGCTGAAAAAGAGAAAGGCTCACGAGGAGAAGCTTCGTCAGGCCCAGGCCGAGATCAAAAACCGGGTTTCCCGTCGCCTGGCATCGGAGCAGGCAAAATCCCAGGTCAACGACCTTGGACGTTTCTGCTCGGAGCCTTTGAATGAGCAAAAAGACATTTTCCTGTCGTTTTTGCCAGTAAGCGAAAAAATCGATTATCAGAAGGAGCTTCCGCACGGGGCTCCGGATGCAGAATTTCCTTATTATGAACCTAAGGGCGATGCGTCGGACGCTCAGTATGTCCGTCTGGCCCTGAAGCTTTACCGCGAAGAGAAATTTGGCCTGGTTGTCCGCACCTTGGATTTCATGGATACGGAGCAGCCTTCTTCCTCTTATCGTCAGGAAATGCGCTTTCTTCGCGCTAATGCGTTCTTGAAACTGGGAATGCAGGCCGAGGCTGAGAGACTCCTGAACGAGATCAAGGTCGAAGCTAAAGGAAAACCTGTTGCCCTGTACTCGGCGCTTTACCTGGCCACTCAGCTTCTGGAGCCAGTCGAAGAAAAAGAGTTCCGTTTCAAGGATCCTCTGGCTGCCTATGAGACCTTTTCCTGGTTCTTCACTCATTATCCAGATCATCGTCTGACTTGGCTCTTTCATCTGGGCGCGGCTGAAGCACTTTCTGCCATCAAGCAGACTGAGCAGGCAGCCAAGGAATATCTCTGGGTTGCTGAGAACGCGAAAACTCCTGAGCAGCGCGCGCAAGGTGCCCTGCGCCTGGGGAATGTCTATCTCGAGCGCCGCCAACTGCCGCAAGCGCTTGAGGCTTACTCACGCGCGCTTCGGTACTTCAAGAAAGAGTCGGAAAGCTATCCAGCGATTCATCTCAATCGCGGTGAGGTTCTCTACGGTTTAGGGGAGTACCAGGAAGCACGTAAGGTCTTTGAGGACTTTGCCAAGAAGTACTCGGGCTACCCTCATGGCTGGCGCGCAAGCTTTCGTCTGGGCGAGATTTATGGACGCCAGGCAGGGCCTGCCAACGAAGACTCTTCGCGCAAATGGTTCTACGATACCATCAATCACTATCCTCTGAGCTCAGGTGCAACGCTTGCGCGTTTGCGACTCCTTCCTTGCCTGGATCATGGTGGATTCAGTTTTGAGTCGGCTTCCCGTTTTTTTGAGGGCGAAGCCAAGAATTTTGACGCCTCAGGCGAAATGTCGATGGTTCGTTATCCTGATCTTCGCGCGTTGGCCCAGGTTCGCTCGTATATCACGCTGAAAAGAGAAGACGTCGCAATTGACGTGGCTCAGCGCGAGATGGGGCTGACGAAAGTCGCTACGATGAAGGCTGAGCTTGGCCGGATGTATGAGGAACTTTTCAGAAAGAACATTCTTGCTCTTCTGGATCAGAACAAGCCTTACGAAGCGCTGAAGTATTTTGAGGATCGCTCCAGGTTCCGGGCGAAAGATGTTCCGGTTGCTGATCCGGACTATCTGTTGAGACTCTCACTGGCGGCTTCTCGTCTGGGATTGGGAAAGAAAGCCGAAGTGTTTGCTGAAGAATACAAAAAAGCCGGCACTCCGAACCGCGCGATCGCGCAGGCTTCACCCAAAGGCTCAGAAAAAAGCTTGGATTTGAGGCTTCAGGTCTCCGAGCAGCGCTTTGCCGAAGCCCGCGCACTCTGGATCTCGGGCGATACTTCGAAAGACAGCGAAGCAGGAGCAAAGAACGCGGACAAGATCCGCGGTCAGCTGGATCAAGTGGTAGCCGAGTCTCCTTACTCATTTGAGAAGGAAGTGATTCTGGGGCTTCTTGAGGAAAAACAGGGCAAGCTCAAGACGGCGCGAGGCCACATTCTGAAGGCACAAGTCCTGGCTCCTGCCGCCAAGAATCCTGAAAACGAAGAGACTTCTCTTCAGATTCTCGCCTGGCTCGCAGGCGTCGAATCCAAAGCAGGGGATGCCAAGACCGCTTTGGGAATGTATCGCGATCTTGAAAAGCGCCTGAGTGCTCGCCAAGAAGAGGCGCAAGAAGACGCAGAAGATTCTGACGAGTCAGAAGAAGCATCTAAAGAAGAAACAAAGTCGGAAACCCCGATCGCAAAAGTCGCGACAACTGCGGCCTTCCTGGGTGTTGCTCCGGTTCCAACGCTTGAGCAGGTCCTGCTCAGCCAGGGCGATCTCCTGGAGTCCATGAAGCGCTGGGGCGAGACCGCACTCGTTTACAACAAAGCCGTTGAGCAGGGGTTGGGCGGAAATCAGGCCCTGTACGGCTACGCAAGAGCACTTTTAAAAGCAGGCGATAAAGCCAGCCGCGAGAAAGCAAAAGCGGCACTGCAAAAACTGACCGAAAGCAAAACAGAAGATTTCTGGAAGAAGCTAGCACAGGAAACGCTGGCCAACCTCCAGTTACGTGACCAGGCCCGGCGGAGCCGGGCCGAGAAATGAAAGAAACACTAACTTGATCCGACTCGACGCCAAGGAGGGCGACATAATGACGGAAATCATCACAGCGGACCGTAGGATGCGAGAGCTGATTCAACTGGCAAAGACCGTAGCGCAAAGCAAGGCAACGGTTCTGATCCAAGGTGAAAGCGGAACTGGAAAAGAACTCATGGCAAGCCTGGTCCATGACAACAGCACGCGCGCAGGCCGCCCATTTGTGGCGATCAATTGCGCTGCGATTCCTGAGAACCTCCTTGAGAGCGAGCTCTTTGGATATGAGCGCGGTGCCTTCACCGGCGCTGTGAGCTCCAAGGCAGGGAAGTTTGAGTTCGCGAACGGCGGCACGCTTCTCCTCGATGAAATTTCCGAGATGGACATTCGCCTGCAGGCCAAGCTCCTTCGCGTCCTTCAAGAGGGCGAAGTGGATCGCATCGGCGGCCGCAAGCCGATCCCTGTTGATGTTCGCATTATCGCGACCTGTAACAAGAACTTGGCTGACTGCGTCCGCGACGGGACGTTCCGCGAAGACCTGTTCTATCGCTTGAACGTTGTGAATCTCACGATTCCACCGCTTCGCGAGCGCATCGGCGATGTTCGCATCCTCTCTTCGCACTTCATGGCTCAGTACGCTGAGAAGAACGGAAAGAGCTTGGCATCTATTTCACCGGAGGCGTTGGGAATGCTTGAAGGACATGTCTGGCCTGGAAACGTACGTGAACTTGAGAACGTGATTGAGCGCGCAGTGATCACGGCTTCGAATCAATCCATTGCCGCAAAGGACATCGCCGTTGAGCGCCGCTCGGTCTCCCTCGGAGACGCTCAGGCTCTGGTTGCGGAGCAAACCGCGAGCGCAGCAATGCCACAAGCGCCATGGACTCCCGGCCAAACCCTCAATGATATCGAGCGTACGGTCATTCTGGATGCGCTTGAGTATCATAAGGGCAATCGTACTCACACGGCACGCGCTCTTGGCATTTCGATTCGTACCCTGAGAAACAAGCTTTCGGAATACCGTCAGCTTGGAATCCAAGTCTAATTGGCGGGTCTAATTTTCGGGTAACCCTGGGCAGAAAGTTCCTTTCTTAAGAGGAGATTTCTGCCCGGGGAAGTCGGAAAGATTTACCCGGCGGCGAGAAGTGACATGAGAAGGCGTTGGAATCACGGTAAATTTTTCTTCAGATGAAGCGGCACGCAACTTGTAAACTATGCCCGCGGGGCAGGATGCCCCAACCAGCTAGGAGCTCAAGATGAGCAACGGTTTTGATCCAACAATTGGCGCACTCAATACTTCGCTGAACCTTCGGCTCATGCAGCAGAACGTGATCAGCTCGAATATCGCAAATGCGGATACGCCTGGCTACAAGTCCAAGGCCATGGAGTTTGAAGGTGCGCTTCGCGATGCCTTGAATGTCGGGAATAATCTCCAGACGCAGACGAGCGATCCAAAACACATTTCCCATAAAACGACCGATCCGGTCGATCCTGAAGTTTACGACGATCCCAACGGAGTGGAGTCACTTGACGGCAACACCGTGGATCGCTCGGCAGAGATGGCCAAGCTCGCTGAGAACCAACTTTTGTATGACGCTTCTGCGGAAATGCTGAAGCGCAAACTGGGCATGCTCAAATACGCAATCACGGAAGGCGGAGGTAATCGCTAATGGATCTTTTTTCTTCGATGCGGGTGAGTGCTACGGGACTTGATGCGCAAACCAAGCGCATGAACACGATTTCCAGTAACTTGGCGAACGCAGAAACCGTGGGCTATCACAAAAAAGAGCCCATGATGGCGGCCGAGACAGACCGTGAGAGCTTTGGCGAGATTCTTCAGAACGAGCTCGACGAGAATGTCCAGGGCGTTCGTGTCCAGGAGATCATCGAGGATCCAGGCGTTCGCATGGTCTACAACCCAAACCACCCACAAGCTAACGCTGAAGGCTACGTTGCGATGCCAAAGGTGAACACGGTTGAAGAGATGGCCAATATGATCAGTGCTCAACGTTCTTATGAAGCGAACGTCACGGCCATGAACGCGGCCAAGCAGATGGCGCAAAAAGCGCTCGAAATTGGCCGTTAATAGGGAAGAGACTAAATGGCAAATCTGAACGTCGAAAACCTGAATAGAATTGTCCAGACCGGAGACGTGGAAGCCCTCATGGGTGGAAACTCCATCGGCGCTCCATCCGAAGCTCGCGTCATGAAAGAGATGCAGGCTCAGGGGATGCAGGCTCCCAGCGCAGCGGGGAAGGGTGAGACGTTCTCAGACATGCTGAGACACTCGGTTGAGAATGTGAATCAAGACCAGGTGCAAGCCAACCAGGCCATCCATGAATTAGTGGCGGGCCGTAGCAAGAACATCCATGAGACCATGCTTGCCGTTGAGCGCGCTGATACCTCGCTCAAGTTGATGATGCAGGTTCGAAACAAGGTACTCGATGCGTACCGCGAAATCATGAAGATGCAGGTGTAGTAGCAGCTAAGTGAGAAATATGACCGGGTGAGGCGCTGGCCGCGCCGAGAGGTTTAAGGAGATTTCGAGTGTTTGAAACGCTAAAAAGAGTATTTAACGAGTCATCTCGATTCATCAAGGCACAGTCTCCTGGCCGTATTGCCGCTATGGCGATCACGGGGTTTGGAATCCTTGTCGCCATGGTGATGATGTTCATCTGGGCAGGCGAGAAGACCTACACACCGCTGATGACGAACCTCAACCCTGAGGACGCTACAAACATTATCCGCATGCTTCGCGAAAAGAAGATCCCATTCAAAGTGGATCCAAGCGGACGCAATATCTCGGTTCCACCTGAAGGGCTTTATGAGTTCCGTCTGGAGCTGGCTTCCATGGGATTGCCTCAATCCAGCGTCGTTGGATATGAGCTTTTTGATAAGCAGTCCCTCGGAACTTCGACCTTTGTTCAGAAGATGAATCAAAAGCGCGCTCTGGAAGGCGAGCTCATGCGCACGATCAATACGATCCGTGGTGTGCGTCGCTCCCGCGTTCACTTGGTGACCCCTCAGAAAAGCACCTTTGTTGAAGATCAGAAGAAAGCAACGGCATCTGTCGTGGTCGACCTGGATCCGGGCGTGCAGCTTGCCGAAAAGCAGGTTTACGGGATTGGAAACCTGGTTGCCCGCGCGGTCGAAGGCATGGACGTTTCGGACGTCGTGATTGTTGATTCGAACGGCAAGACCCTTTCCAAGAACACAAGCGATCCATTGGCTGCAGCCACTGCAAACCAGATGGAGTACGGACAAAAGTTTGAGCATGAGATGGAAAAGCGCATCTCGGACATCCTGAGCCCGATGGTGGGTGAGGGTAAGGTCCAGGCCCGCGTGACGGCTGATCTTGATTTCTCGCAAGTCAGCGAGACTCAGACTCTTGTTGATCCGGATAACTCGGCAATCCTCTCGGTCGAGCGCCGCAATGATTCCATGAACATGCAGCGCCCTGGCCCGTATGGCGTATCGGGAGCTGCATCTAATCTTCCAGGTCAACCGCCTGCTGCGAACGGTGATGTGAAAAACGAAACCGTGAAGAGCAATGAGGTGATCAACTATAAGCCTCAGACCACGACTCGTCAGGTGGTCAAGCAGCTGGGAATGCCAAAACGTCTTTCCGTGGCCGTCGTCATTGATGGCAAGCCGGTTCACGTGACGGATAAAGACGGAAAAGTCACCAGCAAGGTCGAACCATGGTCTGCAGAGCAGATCCAGGGATTTGAGGCTCTCGTTGCAAGCGCTGTGGGAATCGACAAGAAGCGCGGCGACGTTCTTGAGATCAAGAACATGGAGTTCATCCATCCTGACTTCGATGAAGCCGAGCGCGTCGTCGCAGAGAAAGAACGCAAGAGCTACATTCAGAACATGGTGCTCTATGGCGTGATCGGTATTGCGATCATCCTGTTCTTCCTGGTGGTGGTCAGACCGTTCATCAAGTGGATTACGGAAAATACGATCGACAACGTCGACTCCTTCCTGCCTCAGACTCTTGAGGAGCTCGAGAAGCTCCAAAAGAGCGCGGTGCTTCCAGGAATGGAGGATGCGGTGCCGGTGGTTGCCGACAAGCTAGACCCGGAGAAGGTCGAAGGCGAGATGATCAAGGAAAAGGTCACTTCCATGATCGAAGGCAATCCACAGAAGGCTGCTCTCATTATCCGCGATTGGTTGCATGAGCCCGCAGCCAAGAAGGACAGCGGTAAAGAAGGCGATACAGCTACAGCTTGAATTTAGATTGACCCACGGTTTTTGGCTAAACTTTTGGAGTGAGCGATGGGATACGAAAACTTTGAAGAGATGTCTGGGATTGAAAAATCCGCTTTGCTTCTCAACTTGCTAGGAAATCAAGTCACGAGCCAGATCTTCAAAAAGATGCGCGATAACGACGTCAAGCGCCTGGTGAACGCCATGGGACAGATCAATAAGGTCCCGATTCCTGTCTGTAAGCAGGTTCTGGAGGCGTTTTATACCGAAATCGCTGAAGAAGAGACCCTGATCTTCGGTCACGCGATGGGGAAGGACTTCGTCCTTGCTACCCTGGGCGAAGAGCGCGCGAAAACGGTTCTTGGCCAGCTCTCAGTCCTGGATGGAAGCCGTACGCTTGAAGCTCTTGAGCTTGTCGACTCTCGTACTCTGGCCAACTTCCTGGTCAACGAACATCCTCAAACCGTTGCGCTCATCCTGGCTCATCTGGATTCGAACAAGAAGTGCGACGTCTTGCGAAGACTGCCTGAAGCAATTCAGACTGAAGTCGTTCTTCGTATCGCAAACCTCGACTTCATCTCTCCAAGCCTCATTGCCCAAGTGGACGAGGTCCTCAAGCAGGAACTTGCAACGCTGGGTTCGATCGATACGCAACAGCTCGGAGGCGTTCAACCGATCGCCGAAATGCTCAACGTCATGGACAAGACGAGCGAGCAGAACATCATGGCACGTGTCGAAGAAAAAGATCCGCAACTTGCCGAAGAAATCCGCAAGCTCATGTTCGTCTTCGAAGACATCGTTTTCATCGACGACCGCGGCATGCAGACCCTTCTCAAGGAAGTCGACAACGGCAAGCTCGTTGTGGCCCTCAAGACCGCGCCGGAGGAGATCAAGGAAAAGATCTTCCGCAACATCTCCAAGCGCGCGGCCGATCTCCTCAAGGAAGACCTCGAGTCCATGGGGCCGGTACGCCTCTCCGACGTCGAGACAGCGCAGCAGGAGATTGTCAACGTGGCAAAGCGTCTTGAGTCCGAAGGCAAGATCATCATCAGCCGCGGCGGCGATGGTGATGCGCTCGTATGATAAGAGGGAAGTCTTGAATGTCCAAGTTTCACGGTAACGACTTCAACATCAGCGAAGACGACGCACTCAATAATGCCCCTCGAGTCGTTAAGACGAGCCAACCGGTCGAACGTCACGTTCAAAGCTTTCAGATGACGAACCTGAATCAACAGGGCAGCCCTAAGAGTGGTTTCACAGGTGCTGCTGCGGCATCTGGCCAATCTCCTCGGACTGCCTTGGGAAATAAGCAAGACCAGCGCTTCATGCTCAGTCAACTGGCTCGTGAAGCGCTCTCGATCGGCAAGGAAGAAGAAAAGATCATCGAAGACCGTGTCGCGGAAAGGCTCAATGAGCTTTCTGAGAAGACTCGCCAGGAAGCCTTTGCTCAGGGACACGCTGAAGGGGTGAAGATGGGGCAGGCGGAGGCTTTCCAGGAGTTTCAGGCTGAAAGCCAGAAGCAACTCGAGCAGCTGAATGCTTTGATTCAATCTATGGAAAGCGCGAAAGGCGAGCTCTTTGAGGCCAATCGCGAGTTCTTGATGAACGCAATCTATCGCGTGGCAAAAACTATTCTTCTCAAGGAAATCTCAGCGGATCGCGAGTACCTTCTGCGCTTGTCTCGCGAGTTGGTCGAGCGCTGCGGACTTCGCGATAACCTCACTCTGAAGCTTCATCCAAGCGATGCGGACTCCATAGAAATGCTCAGGCAGGGCTTGCTTCAAAGCTTTTCCAGTCTTCGCAATCTTTCGATTGAGCTTTCCGAACATGTGCAAGCCGGTGGCTGCATTCTTGAGACGGAGTGGGGTGCAATCGACGCAAGCCTTGAGACTCAGCTCTCTCAGGTTTTAAGCACTCTTGATGCAGCAAAAGGCACGGCTCCATGAACTTCACCTGGGATCAGGAAAAAGCGCTCAGAAAAATCTCCTCCTGCCAGCCTTATCTTGAGGCAGGCAAGATCAAGAAGTCTCGCGGGCTTGTCTTTGAGGCTCATCTTCCAGGTGCAGCCGTGGGAAGTCTTTGTCGCATCTTGAACGGCAAGGATATTCGCTCAGGTGAGGGGATTGATGCCGAGGTCGTGGGCTTTAACGACAAGCGTGTTGTCCTGATGCCTTATGCTGACGCTGTGGGCGTCAGCAATGATAGTCTGGTCGTTCTTCGCCGCGCGAAATCCACCATTCCTGTCGCCAACTGTCTTCTCGGTCGCGTTCTTGACGGACTTGGAAATCCGATCGATGGCAAGGGTCCTTTGTTTCCTGAAGGAACTGTGACGGCTGAGCGCAATCTCTATGATCTTCCGACGCATCCGTTGGAGCGTGAGGTGATTCGCGAGCCTCTCGATCTGGGAGTGAGAGCGATTAACGGTCTTTTGACGACCGGCAAGGGCCAGCGCGTGGGGATTATGGCAGGCTCGGGCGTCGGTAAGTCAGTTCTTCTCGGGATGATGGCTCGTCACACGAGCGCCGACGTGAACGTCATCGCACTGATTGGCGAGCGTGGTCGAGAGGTCCGCGAATTCATTGAACGCGATTTGGGACCTGAAGGACTCAAGCGATCCGTCGTGATCGTCTCGACCTCCGATAAATCTCCGCTTCTTCGGATGCGGGGAGCTTTTCTGGGAACAACGATTGCTGAGTTTTTCCGCGATCAGGGAAAAGACGTTTTGCTCCTCATGGATTCTGTCACGCGTTTTTGCATGGCTCAGCGTGAAATCGGTCTTTCGATGGGTGAGCCTCCTGCATCCAAGGGTTATACCCCGAGCGTGTTTGCGCTCTTGCCAAAACTTCTGGAGAGAGCCGGAATGGCTCCCTCGCAGGGAAGTATCACGGGTCTTTACACCGTGTTGGCTGATGGTGATGACATGGATGATCCGGTCGTTGACTCGGCTCGTTCGATTCTCGATGGACATATCGTTTTGTCTCGAAAAATCGCGCAGAAAAACCATTTCCCGGCCATTGATGTTCTCTCGAGCGCAAGCCGCGTGATGCGCTCTGTGATCACAAAGGATCACGTCGGCTGGGCCGGAAACATCCGGGAATGGATGGCGACCTATGCTCAGGCAGAAGACCTGATCAATATCGGCGCCTACGTCCGTGGAACCAATCCCAAGATTGACCAGGCTGTTGCAGTCATGGATCGCATCAATGCGTTTTTGCGCCAGGGCGTCGATGAGCATTCCAATTTCTCGGATGCTGTCGGTCAAATGCACGCGATTGTCCGCAGTGCGGAAGCGTTTCTGGCCTCTGCACAAGCCGGACAGCAGGGCAGGCGCTAGTCCGAAGTTGCCTACCTTGGGCAGGAAATGCCCAAAAACGCGGCAAAACATTCAGTCTATTTTTTTAAAACGGAATGGTTGAAAATTTTTATAGAAGGACGCCTCAAGTTTTAGAAGGCGATAACCGATGCGCAAGTTTCGTTTCAAATTCGCAACTCTCCTGAAGCAGCGTAAGTCTCGCGAAGAGACCGCTATGCGCCAGCTTGCGGAAGCGCAACGTGTTTACCAGCTCGGACTCGCGACAAAAGCTGAACTTGAGAGGACGCTTGAAAAAGCGCTCGTTCGCCGCGAAATGCTCGGTCAGTCTCCAGTGACCATTACTGCATTTTTGATGGAGCAGGACTACATCATCGGAACGAAGCAAAGAATCGTTCAGGCTCAACAAGGAATTGTTCGCGCGACTCGCGGAGTAGAGAAGGCACTCCGCACTTACCTTGAGTGCCGTCGTCAGACCAAGATGATGGAAACTCTTTACGAGAAGCATTACGAGGAATTCAAGCGCGAGAGATCGAAAAAAGAAGCAAAGGCGATGGAAGATTTCGCTGTCATGCGCTCACGCCTCAACGACGACAACTCTGAAGGCCAGGAAGGCGAGCCAGAAGGTGAGAAAATAGCATGAGCTCGAAGCTTCGCATTCTTACCGGCCTTGCCACCCTGATGTTTGTCGTTGGACTTGTTTACGGCGCCATGAGCGGAAGTTTCGCGCTCAACGCAACGGCTGACGAAACTTCCTCTTTTGGCAGCAGCGAAGCCTCGGATCAGGCGTCTTCCGGCTCACGTGAGAGTGGGGCATGCCTGAGCGATCCTTCGGTTCTCGATGAAATCCGCGCTCAACGCGAAAGCCTGGCCAAGGCTCAAAAAGAGCTTGCTGCCAAGGAGCAAGAGCTCAAGGATCGCGAGAAGGCGCTGGCCGAAGAGATCAAGAAGGTTCAAGCGATCCGCGATGACATCAAT
>JBJMMA010000185.1:0-47121 GCA_045805065.1 Bdellovibrionia bacterium
TCAGGATCCGGAACAGAACTTTTCAAAAGTAACTCACACTACTCTACAAGCGATGCTTTGGCATTGGTCGCCGTGGCGACCGTTTTCCGGCAAGGTTTGCCTAGTGGTGCCGGGTTTTTGACGCTGATTTTGGTCGCCGTGGCGACCGATCTTTTGTTTTGGGTTCGCTTTTGGGCTGAGATCGACTCTTTTTTGCTCTATTTCGGGCTTGTTTTGGTCGCCGTGGCGACCGTTTTCGGTGCTTCTCTGGGGCTTAAATGCACGCTTTGCACTTTCATTTGATCGCCGTGGCGACCGATTTCGCATTTATTTAAGTCTCTGATGCGTAACCTGCGCTTCAAAATGGTCGCGGCGGCGACCACTCAAAGCATCTTTATGGGCTCAAATGTGGCGTGAATCGGTTCGTTTTGATCGCCGTGGCGACCGAAAACACGCATTTAAGGGCGTGTTGAAGGCCCAAAACTTACGTTTTTCGCTTCGAAATGATCGCCGTGGCGACCGTTAGCTGCTGGCGCTTTGATAGCGTTTGAGGCCTTTTCGCCAAAAAACGACGTTGAAAACGTAGAATGCGGCAAGTACTGCGGCGATTAATACGTATTCTTTTGGCTCAAGTCCCTTCAAAAGGGCACGCGCTGGAACGCTTCCGATGAATGCAAAGGGCAGTGCTGTGAGGATTAAATAGCGAATTGCTTGGGGGTAGAGCGCGTCAGGCTTGGTCGCAAATGCGAAGAACTGATAGTAGAGACGCGATAGAGCCCAGCTTCTCTCGGTCCAAAAGATCCAAACAGAGAAGGCAAAGCGAAGCAAAATGGCAGTGAGAAGGCCTACCAAAAGCCAAAATCCGAATGCTAGCCAGTGCCATCCGCCTGCAAATCCTGCGGGACCTGCGTAGGTAATCGTGATCCCAAGACCCAAAAAGAAGTTAAAGGACGCCGTAATGGCGATCCAGCGCGTGAGCGAGAGGAAGAGCGGGCTCACGGGTTTAGTGAGCAGAATGTCGAGCTCGCCCTTGTTCACAAGGTCTGAGAAGTTCCAGAAGTTGCGCTGAAAGAGCATCGTAAAGAGCGCGTCGGATGAGAAGAACACGCCCAAAAAGAAGTAAACCTGGGGTTTGGTCCAGCCTGCGAGGTTTGGAACGTTGGCGTAAATGACGTTAAAGAGACTGACCTCAACGCCAATCCAGATGATGTCGGTCATTACGGAAGTCAGGAAGTTGGTGCGATAGACGGCTTCGCGAACCCAATTGTTCTTCAGTTGAACGCGGTAGATCTCAAGATATTGAAGAAACTTTTTCATAAGTTCAGCTTCCCAAGCTCAGATAACGACGGGTTCCAAGTCCCCAAGTCACACGAATCAGAGTCCAACCGACACAGAGCCAGAGCGCGGCAATGCCCAACTGCTGAGCGAACTCGATATTGCTCCAGCGTCCCAAAGCGTATTGGGTAGGACCAAAGACGTAGAGGTAGAACGGCGTCGATTTCCAGATCCAAGCCATGCGCTCAGGGAAGAGAGAAAGCGGAACCAATTCCCCGGAGAGAAGACTTACGATCATGTTTTTGACCATCAGGATGCTGTAGGCCTCTTCCCAAACAAAAGCGGAGGCTGCGAGCGCCACGCTGATTTGGTAGTGAATGATGTTGCCGACTAAGGCCAAGAACATCGCTCCGATCATCCGGCCCGGATGAACTCCAAACCAGTAGCCTGCGACCAAGCCCACCGCAAGGCTTGCCGTTGCGATGAAAAGCTTCGGGGCAACGCCACGGAGATAGACAAACTCGACCACGCCAACGGGACGTAGAAGATAGTTACTGAGCTGACCCGAGCGGATCATCTCGGCCAATTCAAAGTCATGGTCCCCGCCGCGGATCTGAGTAAACAAGAGACTGGTCAGCGTGTACTGAATCATCTGCGTGTAGTTCAGGCCCGCAACGGTTTGATTGCCGCCCAAAACAAACATGGCGTACCAAAGAATCCATTGAATGGCGGCAGGGACAAACGCCGCGCCTAGGACTTCAAACGCAAACTCCCAACGATAGGCAGTCGCGTCCTGAAGACCGTTCTTCAGAGTGGCGATTCTCCAAGCAAGCTTCACGACGTGACTCCTGAAGTTGTGCCGGGGCGTGCGCCCGAGATATCGCCGTCGGTGTAGAGACGTTGAATGACGGCTTCCAGGCTTTGCTCTTCAACCCCCATGTCGATGATCGTGTACTTCTTCATCAGGGCTTGAAGGAGAGGAACGATCTGCTCCTGCCGGATATTGAAATGGATCGGATGGCTCTCGTCTTCTTCGCCTTCCCCTTCATTGACCGTCTGGGTAGAGATCGCTTGAAGCGGGATGCCGGTGTCTTGAGCGAGTTGCTCAAGGGTTGGGGTTTCCATCAGGCGAACACGAAACACGCGTTCGTTCTCGCGGGTCAGTCCCGTCGGCTTGCCATCATAGATGAGCTCGCCAGAGCGCATGATGAGAACACGAGAGCAGAGGCGCTCAATGTCTTCCATGTTGTGGCTGGTGAGAATGATCGTGGCCTTCTCGCGTTGGTTGAAGACTTTCAAAAACTCGCGAAGCTTGTGAGCTGCAAGAACGTCGAGACCAATGGTTGGCTCATCGAGGAAGATGACGCTTGGCCAATGGAGAATGGCGCCAATGAGCTCCATCTTCATGCGCTCGCCTAAAGACAAGCGGCGGATCTGAGTCTGAAGATGGCGCTGCACGTCGAGAAGCTCGGCCAAAGTATGGAGCCTCTCCTTATACTTGTTCATCGGGATCTCATAGATCGCGCGGATCAGATCAAAGGCATCGATCGCAGGAAGATCCCACCAGAGCTGAGCCTTTTGCCCCATGACGAGCGAGATCTTTTGCCGGAAATCCAGAGGACGCTTGAAAGGCTCATATCCCAAAACGCGGGCCTCTCCGGACGTTGGAGGAATCAGACCCGAGAGCATTTTGAGCAAGGTCGTTTTGCCCGCGCCATTCGCACCGATCAGACCGGTGAAGGATCCGGCTTCGATCGTGAAGCTCACGTTCTTGACGGCATCGTGGGTTGAGTACTGAGGATTCAGAACCAGTCCCAGGGATCCACGCCAGCCTTCCTCTTTCTTCAAGGAACGGAACGAGCGATTGATGTTTTTGACTTCGATGATAGGTGGACGAGTCGTGTTCATTTTCAGTGTCTCAGAGTTTTCGGCGGGTACCGGTCGAGGACTTGAAAGTCAGGCCTTCGACATAAGCGTTGTAACGAGTGACGATGGTTTTGTTCTCGCCAAGACCATCTGCTGCAAGCGCAGCTTCGACAAATGAAGTCTCCACCGGGAAAGCCGTAATGAGTTGGGCAGGCACCAAGTGCTGCTTCTTTCTCTCGGCTCTGTTGTCAGCGATGGAATAGATCAGCCAATGCGTGTTGGTGTCCCCTTCGACCTTGTGAGGGAAAGGAACGAAGTCGGTGCGGATGATCACATCACCCGTCTCGGTATGAACCGTCTCCTCCAGGCGCATCGACTTCAACGAATCAAAGTCGTAGGTCACAAGAGTTGGGCTGACCGCACGCGAAGCGCTGCGCGTGAGAGTCTTCAAGATGGAAGGCTCGTTCTTGAAGGCGATCCGTCCGGCAAAGTAAGTCGCGTTTGAGAAAAGTGATCCCGCTTTTGGAAGCGGGCTCAAGGTTCCGATTGGAAGCCCAAAGCCACGATCCAAAGTGTCGCGCACCCAGCGAGCCCGCTTGTAACCAAACGAGGTCTTCAAGTTGCTGAAGAGGTAGCCATAGGTGTGTTGGACGCCAGCGTGAAGAATCTCACGATTGTTCACCATGAAAGGTTTGCCAGCAGGTGGAGCAAAGAACTCGACCAATGGGTCAATCAGGGTTGGTGAGACAATGATTCCGCGAGCAAGCTCATCGAAGTTGATGCAGTAGCCCCAGAGCTCAAGCCAGTCCTTGCGGCGAGAATCCGCCTTCATCTGGGAGTAAAGTACCGGCTGCTCTTTCTGCAGAGCTTTGATGACTGATCCGTTTTGAGACGCTACGGACTCCAAATCCCGAGCCAGTCCCGCCCAGGGACAATCCTCTGGCTTTTCACCTTGGCCTTCATCAGGACAAGTTGAGGAAGCATAAGTCTTGGCCGATGGGCTAACCCATGAGGCCAAAGAGAGAAGAGTGGAGGCGATCAGGGCTCCGAGCAGGAAGCTCGAATAGGTCTTCAGACGTGTGCTCATAGATGCCCCCAGCCTTACCACGGGGCGGTCGGGGCCTAAAAGTAGAAACGGATCCCAACCCCGCCCTGAACAAAACCATAAGTGGCGGGAATCACACCCACTCCGGGGGCGATCTCAGCAAAGACCCCTAAGGGGACGGTTACCGGGCGCCATTCGACGCCTAATGGGATCCTGATGCCAAATCCGGCCGAACCCTGGTCGGATCTAAAGTAGGTACGGTCCTTATTTCCGGTATCCTGGGTTTGGATGAAGATTTCCGCGCCAACGCCGACGTAAGGATTCAGCGCGCTGACAAATTCGTTCGTCTGACCGAATGCTCCAGGGAAGTGGTAGAGGTAATCGGCAAAGACCAGAAAATAGTCGCTGAACGAATACGACAGAGTCGTATCGACTGCCGACCTCCGATCGATCCAGTACTTCCCGGTAATACCGGTCGGCTCACCCAAAACGACCCCGAGCCCAAATGGGCGGCTTGTCTCTGGGCTGCCCGCATGGGCCGTCTTCAACTTGGCGAAGCCGGAGTTGGGAAGGGCACAAGTCAGGCCGATCAAAAGAACACAGGTCGTTGAGAATTGAGTCTGCATAGGAAGTCTCCTTTTCAATGTCGGGGCCACCTCGAGGAACGTCGTTTGCACTTCCGGGGTCTATCGGAGACATTCCCATGCACATCAGATTGCTTTCTCTTGCGCTCGTCGTCGCGTTGACGGGCTTGGCTTCGCTTGGAACTTCTTGCAACCGTGCGCGCGAAGAGTCGCATGATCGTCCGGGGAGCGCTCCTCAAGTGGCGCAAACTCCCGGCTTAACGCTGGCCCCGACGTTTCGACCTGCGGGTGACCCCAATGTGATTGCTCCGCCTCGATACGAATCCAAAACCGCAGATCAGGGCGAGGGCGCCGGGGTTGCGGCAGGTCACACCAAAAAAGAACAAAAGATCGACTAACAGGAGTTTCTTATGAAGGCCTTGGTATTTAAGAAAACCGGCGACATTCGAGTTGAAGAGGTTGCGGATCCAAAGATTGAAAAACCAACAGACGCGATCGTGCGATTGACCGCCAGCGCAATCTGCGGAACCGACCTTCA
This sequence comes from Bdellovibrionia bacterium, assembly GCA_045805065.1. GTDB lineage: Bacteria > Bdellovibrionota > UBA1018 > UBA1018 > UBA1018 > CAZCBS01. Next base: position 5,288 of record JBJMMA010000185.1, read on the forward strand.
TATGATTCGCGGGACGATGCCGGGGATGGTGCCGGGTACCATCCTGGGACATGAAGGCGTAGGCGTGATCGAAGAAGTCGGCAACGAAGTAAGAAACTTCAAGCCAGGCGATCGCGTCGTTATTTGCTCAACAATCGCCTGCGGATATTGCGAGTTCTGCCGGGATGGGTTTTACGCTCAATGTGACAATGCCAATCCGAACGGGAAAGATGCGGGCACTGCTTTTTTCGGAGGACCAAAATCCTCCGGTCCCTTCAACGGTCTTCAGGCAGAGAAAGCGCGCATCCCATTTGCCAGCGTCAACCTGGTGAAACTTCCGGACGAGGTCACAGACGATCAAGCGATCCCAATTTCCGATATCTTTCCTACCGCCTACTTCGGAGCTGAGATGGCGGGTATTGAGCCAGGTGATACGGTCGCGATTTTCGGGTGCGGACCCGTGGGCCAGTTCACGATCGCAAGCGCAAAGCTGATGAACGCGGGCCGAATCTTTGCCATCGATTGCATTCCATCGCGCCTGGAAATGGCAAGAGAGCAGGGCGCCGAAGTCATCAACTATAATGAAGAGGATCCGGTTGAGATGCTGAAGAAGCTGACCGGAGGAATCGGACCCGACCGCGTGATTGATTGCGTGGGTGTTGACTCCAACCATGCTGACCAGGGCCCGGCTGCAAAGGATGCCAAGAAGCTTGAGAAGGAATACAAGCTCGAGCTTGAGTACAATGCGGCCGGCGCAAATCCCAAAGGGGATAACTGGCATCCGGGCGACGCTCCATCTCAGGCATTGCGCTGGGAAGTGGAAGCTATTGCCAAGGCGGGCACTCTTTCTATCATCGGTGTATATCCAGAAACACTCATGGTCTTTCCGATTGGCAAGGCCATGAACAAGAATCTGACGATGCGAATGGGGAACTGCAATCACCGCAAGTATATCCCTCGCCTCATCGAGCTTGTACGGACCCGGGCAATTGATCCTGCTCAGGTTTTGACGCAGCACGGACCGATTGAGTCCGCCGTTGAGGCCTACAAGGCCTTTGATACGCGCCAACAGGGCTGGATCAAGGTCAAGCTCGAGCCGCAGCAGAAGAAGGCCGCTTAGAATATTTAGTTTATTAAAATAATTAAATTAGTTGAGGATAAACCTTTGAAGAGGAGGAGCTTGAGCAACTGAAAGACTCCTTCGCCGGATGACGAGCGCTTTAAGGATATCTAAAGATCCCTAGAAAAAGAAAAGGCTCCCCACTTTCGCTGGGGAGCCTTTTTTATTTTGTGGATGTTTAATCTAGTGATGTTGAATCAAAAGGTTAAGCTGCCTTCCTTCGGCCGGATTCTTCGCCTGGAGGGGCGGCCCGCGATTCCTCTCTTTTGGGAGAGGTTCCGCTTTGACCACCCTGGATCACGCGGAAATTTTTACTTTTCATTTTCTCGATGAGCTCCCGGTCCCGTTGATAGAACCAGAATTCTTCGGTGTCACAACCTGCCTTCTGACGTGCATCTTTGAGTACGCTCATATGTAACTACTATAACGCGTCGAGTCGTGAAATGGCAGTGTGGCAATGACGACAATTGCATCTATAAGAGCTTGATAATATTGATCATTCTTAAGTGACTTCTTTTTTCTTAAGATTGAGTTAACAATTACAGAAGTGCAAGAGATGAAAGACCTAGAATGACGCCAATCCATTGTTGAGAGCTCATCGATTCTTCCAGCCAATGGATTCCGATGGCGACTGATATCAGGGCATTGGTCACGCCAAACAAGATCACGGCTTTGCTGAGGCTCTCATACCGAAGGCTCCACGCCCAAAAGACCGCGCCACAAACATAGGCAATGACGCCGATGGGGTACTTCTCCTTCTTGAAGTAAAAATCGCCTAAGACTTCCAGAAGGCCACCCATCAGAATCAAAGCCCAGAACATCTGTTTTCTTCTCCTCAGGCTAGCGGCGTACAAGTTGAGCAGCCCTCGAGGAGGCTAAAAGCGCCGATTCAAAACTTGGATTTGCAAAGCAATCCTGGTTGGCAAAGAAGATACGGTTAGCGATCGGGGCGGATGCGCGGTCCAGCACTCCGGACGAGAGCAAGCCCGTGGCTGCAACCGGGATCGCGTGTCCCCAGCGAGATACACGGATGCCTGCGATATCGCCTCCGTTCATACCGATCAGAGGCAGGATCTTCATGGCTTCTGCCGCAAACATGTCGACGTGTTTTTTGTGGCTTGCCGGACTGAAGAGATACTGTCGCGCGCCCTGATAAGGATACGCTTTGTATGCGGTCAGAACAGTGGGTGAGCTGGCGGTTGGATAGGCCCAATTCGCAAAACAGAAATCTGTGAACGCGCGATCGCTTGGATGCATGGCGGACGGATCCGCCGGTGGCTGACCTTGAAGCGAGAAGACGTCGTAAGCAGGGGGATTAACGGGCTTCTTGAGAACTATGTTGCCCACGACATAGGCGCGATACTCGATCTGCCCGATGGCGCGAGCTTGATTTGGATCCATTCCGCGAATGACTTTTTCCGCGGTGAATTTTGGAGCCGCATAGACGCAGTTCCTGGCTTGGATCGTGCGCAGATTTCTTTGTGCGTCTTCAAAGCAGATTTGGACGCCCTGGGCGTTCGGAACGATATCAAAGACCAAAGCACCGCACTGGAGATTTGCGGGGGGAACGGATGCGCGCAGGCGCTCCAGAAGTTTTTGCGCGATCATCGAGTTTCCGCCCGGAAAAGCGACAATTCCCGCGATGTCAGCCGAGAGAAAGTTGAGTGCTTGATAAGCGGAGACTTCGGATGCCGTTGCTGCAAACGAGGACTCGCAATAAAGCTCGATGAACTCCGCAAGCAGCGGATGAACCGTTCTGAACTGACGGATCGTCCAATCCTTGAAGCTCAATCGATCCCAACCCTGCCTGTCGTTTTGATAAGGAAGCTCAGGATAACTTGATTGGTTGATCTGCTTCATCAGCGCGTAAAAAGCGCGGAACTGGTTTTCAGCGCCAGGTGCCGCTGCCCCTTCCCAGAATTTTGGTACTGGTCTGTCCTGAGAAACCACGGTTGTATCGGATTCGAGTCGGCCTGTTTGGGTCAGCCCAAGCTCAGTGAGGAGCCTGAGGGACAGGCTTTGCGCATCAGGTACGCTCATGTAGGCCGCACCAATGGAGAACGGAGAGCCCATGAAAACTTCGCCCTTCGAGTTTCCGCCAAAGCGCGAGGCTTGCTCCAGGAGCACGGGCTTTTTATCGCGAAGAAGATAGGCCGAAATCAGGCCCGACATGCCGCCGCCCACGACCACGGTTTCAGCAAAAAGGCTTGGAGCAGGGATACCTCCACGTCTTTGAATATAGTTGTCCTTGTCCCAGAGAATTTCGTGAGCCCGGTCTGATTCATCTCCTGTGAAATCCGGAGTGGAGGCGGAGCGAGCCTCAACGATAGGAGAGTAGTTCTGTGCTGCGGCCAGTGCCGAAAGGCTCGCTAGACTTTTCAGGGGGAAGAAGTGCGATGCGGTCAGGGACATAAGGGAGTGGCGAATAAACTCACGGCGATTCACAGGAAGTTGCATGGGGGGACGATTACCGTGAGATGTTCCAAAAAACAATAATGAGAATCATTCTCATTTAAATCTTTTGATTCAAATCGATCTTAAAAATTGGTACTCAAACGTAAAGATTTCAGCTCAATCAGAATAATTTAGCGATCCGCATCCATGAAACTCATCATCAACAACCTGCGCAATGAAATTGAGCAAGCAAAAGCTGCGACCATCGAGTTTCAGATCGAGTGCGGGACTTTTTTTCGGGAAAAGCGTGTCCTGCGTGGGAAGACGGAAGGCGAAGTCGCCGAGTTTCTGAAGCTAGCCCCACAAGTCATCCTGGATTACGAAAGTGGCAAAGAAGCGATTCCACTCGACCAGGTGGATGCGCTCTCGCGCTTTCTTGAAATTCCATTCAAAGAGATCATGGAGCTTCATCTGAGGCTTGAAGAGAAGATCATGCCTTCACCGCCACCCCAACAGAAGTCCCTGGACGCTCAAGACCTGGGGAAGGTGGTCCTGGAGACTAGAAAAACACTGTTTCTATCCTTAAAGGATTTAGCTCAGCTTCTTTCAAAGTCCGGCTTTCCCATCACTGAAGAGGCATTGACGAGAATTGAGGAAGGGAGCGAGGTTGCCTCAGCTGAGTTTTGGCTCAGCTTCTGTTCTTTATGCCACTTGGAGCTCAACTCCGCTCGAACGTATTCACGCCCGGAGCATCTCATGCGTTTATATGAAGCCTATAGAAAAAATAAGCTTCGTATTCCAATGAGCTCAAAGCTTCAAAATTCCTTTGAAAAGTTTCACGCTGCCCACGAGGCTAACAGCTACATGCTGTCTTACTTGTATCGATTCTCTTTGGCGTTTAAGCGCCGTTGGCTCAAATAAGTCAGGGCGATTCTGTTGAAATCGGGGTTGCGTTACTATATACCCTGAGCCGCATGTCGCAGTCGGTCAAAGCAACTCAGCCATCTTCAGTAAATGACGTTCTTCTCGATTCTGTGAATCGCCGTTTAGTTGAAGCCGCAACTCGCTTTGCGATCCTCCTCAACCGCATGGGCTATCCCGCGCAGGCTTACTCCGAATCAGCACTTCAGAAAGTGACTGTTACGCCTGCTCCTCAAAAAGAGTTGATCGCATCTCATCTTGAAAGCTGGAGCGAGTGGATTGAGCCCCTGGATCCAAGCAAGTCTTATGACAATGAGATCTCGCTTCTCCTGCGCGCATTAGCTAAGCATGGCTTTGATCTTGACGAAGAGTTTTTCAAGACGATCGAGAAGGATCAGATCATAGAGCTCTATGATGAAGACATGATCCAGCTTTATCGAAGCTTCAATTTCTACAAGATTACTGGCTACAGCATTCTCGATATTTCATTGTACGAGTGGTACGTGCTTTGGGATCGTCCTCGCCAATCTCTGGAGAGCATCGGCGCTGAGCTTCAAGAGGCGTTGAAGACTTACATTCCGGTTAAGCCATTCCAGACAAAAACTCATCTCGTGCGCGAGATCTTCAATGCCGCCAAGTCCGAGAATTTCAAGCCTCGTGCAGCGCTTTTGACTCCCGTGCGCCTGGGCACTTTGATGCCTAAGCCGTTTAGCACGAATAATAAAAAAGGTTTCATCTGCACATCCACCGGCGAAATGATCGCCATCGGCAAAGATGCACAGAACATCGAGTTTATTTGATGAGCCTTCAGCAGCCTGCGATTTCTCGCTACGAACGCAAGCTGGCTAATTTTGAAGTCGCGGTACACACGTTGCAGCTTTGAACCAGTTGGCCGCGAGAGTCAGGGTGAAAAAAGAGCAGGCGAAAGCAAAGATGGAAAAGCGTCCGGTGACGCCGTTGGAGGGCGAGCTTATTGCTGAAATTGATGAAGCCGCCGACCGACTTTTGTTCTTATCAAAGGTCAGTCAGGTGCTCGGTCGTGCGTTAACTGACAAGGAATGCTTTGACCATTTGTTGGAGCTGGTGGTGCCGAAACTGGCAGATTGGGCCACGCTCACGATTGTCAACGAGCGCGACGAGCTCCAGCGTGTTGGAACCGCACATACTGATCTTGTAAAAAGACAGCTATTAAAAGATTTAGGAAACCGGTACCCGCCGAGAATTGATGACCCGACTGGTCCGGGGTTTACGATTCGGAATGGAAAATCCGAATTTGTTCCTGATTACGGACAGACGTTCGACGTACAGATGAATCAGGTTCGTTATCCGGAGCTCAGGGAGATCTTACGAACTTTACGCATTCGTTCCAAAATTTCGGTTCCCATCTCCGCGCACGGAAGGATACTGGGCGCTCTTTGGATAGCCACTTCTGACTCAGGGCGAGTTTTCAATGAAAGTGACTTGAAACTGGCCGAGGAAATCGCGTCACGCGCGGGCTATTTCGCTTACCACTTGATCCAGTATGCTCTTGCTTCGCGGAAGTTTGAAAGGCTCCAAATTGAAGTTCATGTAAGGGAACAGCTGCTTTCTCAGCTTCGCCATGATGTGCGTTCAATCTTGAGCTCCGCACTTCTGTCTGCGCAGATGATCGAGCGGAGCGACACAACAAAAAAGAATATTTACGCGAAACGAATCATCACCGCTGTTCAGAGAGCAACAGAGATCTTGGACAAGACAAAGGAGAGCGCTCTGGCTGAAGCTTCGCATGGCTTTACGGACAAAAAGAGCGCATGAAACTTGGCGCTCGCTAAACAGGCACGCGTTGTTTGCGAGAAGCCAGCATCACGCCAAAGATCGAGATGAGGGCCGGGAACAGTGCCCAAAGAGCAAGGTCCGAGGCTTCAATGAGTGTGGTACTGACCAGCGGAGCAACGATCTGCGCGCAGGACTGAAGCGTCTGATTGACTCCCATGATTCTTCCGCGCTCGTTTGGCTGAACATGGCCTGTGATCTCACTTGTAAGCGCAGGTCTCAGTACGCCTCCACCAAAGCTCGTAAAAAGCCCAGTCAGTGCGATCCAGAAAGGATTGGAAACCACGCTCAAAAGAATGTAGCCAATGACGCTTGAGACAAATCCCAGGCGAGCGAGTTTTCTTTCGCCAAATCTCTCAACGAGCTTCCCCATGAGCCCGACCTGAAGAATGATCTGCAGTAAGCCGAAATAAGTGAATGCATATCCGACTTGCTGAGCGTTCAGCGGTAAACCATGGAAGGTGAATCGCCTTTCAGAGAAAAGCGCAAAGCCTGACATATAGGCCGAGAACGAGAAGTAAAAGAGCAGGATCTGAAGAAGCAAGCCTGAGAGCACCGGCTTTTTAAAGAAGCGAAAGAAGACTTTGATCTCAGATTCCTTTTTTGCACCGGGAGCAGGCGCTGCTGCAGAGTGAGCAGGCTTGGTCGCTTTGGGCAGAAGAAAGGTGCTCGCCATGATGCTCGAAAAAGAGAGGAACGCCGCTGCAAGAATCGGCACGCGATGACCATACTGATAAAGAAAAGCAGTCAGCGCAGGGCCGACGAAAAAACCGATTCCAAAGGCCATGCTGATTTTGCCAAAGTTTTTTGCGCGATCCTTTGGATTTGCGATGTCAGAAATGTAAGCCTGAGCGGTCGACAGGTTTCCAGCGGTCAGGCCATCGATGACACGCGCGACGAAAATCCAAAACAGGGACGGAGCTGAAGCTAAAAGAAGAAAGCTCAAGAACGTGCCTATCTGACTGACGATCAGTACAGGTTTTCTTCCGATTCGATCGCTCCATGCGCCCAGGATCGGGCCTGAGATCAATTGGCAAATAGCATAGCTCGAGACCAGCATTCCAACCGTGAACGGACTTGCGCCAAAGCGTTCAGCATAAAAGGGCAAAAGCGGAAGAATGATCGTAATCCCCAGAACGTCGATCAGTACGATGAGAAAAATTGCCAGAAGCCGACGGTCTGAGGTGAAGTTCATATTTGTGACCATGGGGAATATCTGAACGGGTTTTTAAAAACAAGAAAGCAGATCATTTCACTTCCAAGACTGTTCCCATACTATAGAGTAAGCAGGCGCCTGTTGCGCCGCAGGAAAAACTATAGGCATGTGTGATGCGCCCTTTTTGCTTTCTTTTGTGCGTATTTAGCTTAAGTGCTTGCTCTCAAGTCAGACTATCGCCTTATGAGGCCTCGAGCCCGCAACAGCGCGCGAAGTTCAAGAAAGTTCTCATGCCTTTAGCGGAAGGGACTCGTTTTGAAATTTCTCAAGGTGCTTTCGGTCGTAGCACGCACAACGATCCGGGACATGAGTACACATGGGACTTTGATGTTCCTTACGGCACAAAAGTTTTAGCAGTTGAAGCGGGCAAGGTCATCCAGATATGGGAACCAAACTCAGGCGGCGGTTGCGATCCAAAATTCAACAACAGCGCTCATAACATCCAGATCGAACACGCTGACGGAACCGTTGCTCAGTACACGCACATTCAAAGTCTTGTTCACGTCGGTGATTCAGTGAAGGCAGGGCAACCGATCGCTGTTACTGCAAGGAACGGATTTATCTGCACGCCTCAACTCGACCTCACTGTTTTTCAAGACCGAGAACATACTTTCTTAAAAGGTAATCCTAGAAATATCCCGGTTCTCTTTTATGGGTTGCCAGATGGTGGAATGGCGCATGAAGGTTACAAGGGAAAGGTCCCTGCGTACTACACGCCCCGGACTTCCCTTTTTGAGGGAGATCCGGGGCATGAGTTTCATCTCGCATGCCGAGCTACAGCCACTGGAGCTTAGGTTCAACAGGCAAAGGATTGGGCACAAGCGTTGAGGCAATTCACCTGGCCGGGCTGCGTGCACGTGCAAGGTCCGCATGCAGGAGGGGGATTCTCAGGCTGTGTCGGTGGATTTTCAGTTCCAGTCCCATTTCCGTTTCCATTGCCATTGCCATTGCCATTTCCATTACCATTTCCGTTTCCAGGCGGAGTGGTGATTGGGCCGGTATTCGGACCGGTACCCGGCGTACCGATTACGAGGGGAGTCGTGGTAGAGGCCGCGGTCGGAGTGCTGCTAGGTGTTGCACCGGCTGCTCCGCACATCGGGGAGCCGCTTGGGCTTACTAGGCACCATCGACCGCTAAAACTGTTCAAATTATTTCCCTTTGTGTCTCCCGGTTGTGAGTCGCCTTGGTAGTAATAGAGCGGGCGATTCGCGTAAATGATTTGTTGAGAGCCGTCCGAGCGAACGTAGGGAGTGCCGAGGCGATTCGACTGTGCGCCACCGCTTACGCCGACCGAATCGCCTGCGGCCCCCGTCAACGGTGGCCAAAGCCGAGCGCAGTCGTCAGTACATGTGCTTCCGTTAGGAGGATCTTTATCAAAGACATAGAGTGACTTACCTTGTCCATCAACCAGGTGGTCGCCCCCAGGTCCAGCCTGAGTGCCGATCGTGATAGTGGCGGCAGAAGCTGTCCGAATCTGCGGGATGGGATGGAGCTTGTTCACTGTGAATAAGCCGATGAACAAGGACGCGACGGGGAGCACTGTTTTCATGTAAGGCCGCATGCGAATACCTCTCTGCTTTTCGTTCGCTAGGGATGTGGTTCGCTAGGGATTTGTATGAGAGGCGGTTGTGCAATCGATGTTCCGCATGGAATGCGGCACGCTTTCAGCTCTTAGGCCTGGAATAGCATACGAGAGTGCTTAATTGACAGTTCCACCGAACAGGGAGCCGGTTCCGCTCACGACGCTGCCATTGACCGTGAGCGTTCCACCGGCCTTTGAAAGGGTATTGCCGTTGAGGCTGAGGTTACTCACGCTCAGGTTGTAGCCAGCCATGTCGGCATTTCCCGCCGTAAGTGTGAGAGTCTGGCCGGGGCTTGTCAGAGTGAGAGCCGACCCCAGGGTCAGGCCAGCGCCTCCAGATTTGTTGACGGTAATATTGCCGGAAGGAAGTGATGCTCCTGCATTGACAGTGATTGCTGATCCGCCGCTTCCAATCAGCTGAATGGAAGCTCCACCACCATTGAGGGCCGATGTTGATGTCACGTTTCCACTCACCTTATATGTTCCAGAGACTGCCGTCCTGCCGTCCAGACTCGACAAAGTCAGATTGCCGGCAATATTCATGGGTGTCGCCAACGAGATTTGTGCGTAAGCATCTGGCTTCATGACTACATTATAAAAACTCATGCTGCCTGTATCGACGGTAAAGGTCATGCTGTCACTGTTCATTAAAGTGACCGTCGAAGTGCCGGTATTGACACTTCCAGCTACGTAGTAAAAGTGCCCATTGAGCGAGAAGGAGTCCGTCAAGCTCACGGTTCCGCCGGTTGAATTGATCTTGAGGTTTGGAATCGTGTACGTTGAGCTTGCGCTGTGAATAGCCTGATTTGTCGTACCCACTAGAGAAAACAGGGTGGTTCCGTGGTTACAGCTCGATGTCGTTGTCAGGTCGCTAGAGACCTCAACAGTGCCACCAGAAAAACCGGTCCGGCCGTCCAAACAGCTGAGCGTGACGTTTCCTGCGACCTTCATGGTTCCTGATACGGTGACGACCGCATAACTATCAGGGGTAAAGGCCACATTATTGAATGTCAGCGGTCCCGGAGTGATGATCTGGGGGTTGCCATAACTATAGAAATTGAAATTGGTGCCCGAGAGAGTGACTGTTCCACTGGTGTAAGTGAAATTTGAACTCACATTGATGTTTCCTGTGAATGTCACAGTGCCGCCAGTGGATGCGACCTCAATGGCAGGGAACCAGCTGGGTGTGCCTGATGCGGACAGCGTCTGGTTCGAGGAACCCTGGAGTTTGATTTTCGCCGTGCCAGTGTAGCCGTGATCGCTGAACGACACGTTGCCAGTTACGGCAATTATTCCGTTGTCCAACGAGCTGCGACCATCAGTATTGCCGGACGAAAGGTTCCCGACATTCATCGTTCCGACAATTGTGTTGTAATCAAAAGGTCCGCCGAGAAAACTAACGTTGCCATAGGTGACATTGCCTGGAGTAATTGTCTTTGCACCGGCTCCAAAGAAAATTTGCCCGCTACCGGAGTTAAAAGTTGCTGAACCCACGGTCCAGGTGCTGACATTGGCGTTGAGTACTCCACTGGTGCTATTGTAGGTGCCCCCAAGCAATATAAAGGCGCCATTGATTGTATGGGATCCGGATCCGCCGTTAAAAGTTCCGGCAAACTGAATCCAGCCGCCGTTGGAGTTCACTGTGAGACTTCTGGTGGGAGTAAAGCCGATAGACCCGGTATAACTGGAAGTCATCCGCACGCCGCCTACAGTAGTTGAAGCAGATACAAGTGCATTGCATGTGCTTCCACACGTGCCATCGAAAACAGCGATATTACTTGCTCCTGGGACTGCTCCACCGGACCAGTTTCCTGCATTAGCCCATGCTGTGTTGCCTCCAGCGCCGGTCCAGATATAGGGATTTGCTGACAGCGTTTCAGTTTGTGAGGCCGGAGAATAGTTCGTTGCCGAAGCTTGAATGTTATTGGATCCGGCTTGTGTTGCGACAAGATAAAAGCTTTGCAGATGAGTTCCGGAAGTGACAGTAACGGAACTGATTGCCTGTGTGCAGTTGGCGTCAGAGTAGAAAGTGACTCCCGAAGAGCCCGTGAGATTGACACTCAGGTCAGAGCTGACATTGGTTGCTACGTTTGAGGCGTTTGCCGTTTGGACGGTGACAACTCCCGAGCAAAGAGATGACAGGAGCGATTGAGGCGAGGTCGTGAACGAGAGAATAGGCTTTCGGTTTTTCCAGAAAGCAATGGTTGGCAGGGTTGCAGAGCAATCCAGCGGATAAACCGCGGTTACAAGAGCCTGAATGAAGAGAGCTGCACGAACGCTCCTTTGAATCATCTCTTTAGCTTTACTCCCCATTTCTCCATTATATGGGGGATTATCCAGGACGTCTAAGTTAACTTCCTAGATAAACCCCCGATTTATTAGGAGCTTATCAAAACTGTTAAGTTTCGATTACAGCTTCAGTAGTGGTTTGATTGCTATACTAGAATGCTCGCTGTTAACTAAATCGGTTGGGACTACAGTGACCTGAGCGCCTTAGCGATGGCGCGAATTTCCGGTCCTTCTTTTTCGCCTTGGCGATGGACGATATAGACGCTTTGTTTTCGTTGTTTTTCGGGAATTGCACAAGGGTACTGAACGAGCTGGTACTTGGATGCCGCTTTTCGGTTGTATAGATTCACTACGAATTCAGGCAAATAAGCCAGAGCTAGGCCCTGGCCGCAAATCTCGATAGCGGATTGCATCAGGGTCACCTGATACGCAAATTTGCGGGGAAATTCGTGGTCTGGCCAGCCGTCCAGCCCGACGACTTTCGATGGAGTCCCTTCGAGCGGAGCGAGAGGGACGACAAAGGGGGGATCATCCTCTTCAAGACCAGATGCGCCCTTTATTCCAAACACCCCCATGGTGATCTTGGAAACTTCTTTGAAGACAACCTTGGGCGTCGGTATGGGAACGTAAGTAATGCCAACATCAGTGCGTCTTTGGCTGATGGACAGTTCCAATTGTCCTGGCGAGAACTCTTGCAGAACTAGAGATCGAAAAGGATGGTGCTTCAAAAGTACGCTCAAGAAATACGTGGTGAATACTTCAAAGGAGCCAACGCGAAAGTGTTCGTTTGCGGTGGTCTGTCGCATATCCTTGCTGATATTTAGCCAAGAATTCAACAAAGGCTCCGCAGTCTGAAGGAAGCGCATTCCTGTTTCAGTAAGTACTAATCCCCGACCTTCTCTTTCCGTAAGATGGAGTCCCGTTTCAGTCTCCAAAAGTTTCATGGCCTTGGACAATGCGGGCTGGGAAATTTTTAAAATCTCACTTGCTTTGGTGATTGAGCCTGTTTTTGCCAAGACACAAAAATAACGAACACGATCTATATCCATAAGTTATGAATGTATAACTTTAATGAACTTATTTTCAATTATCTTCTGCATTAAGTTGCTGACATGAAATCGAAATGTCCGATCACCCGACTTCTAAAAATGAATCCAGTGGGGCAGCTTTTAGCTTTTCAAAGCGATCCATACGGATTTTTTGACGAGCATAAACCCGAAGACACGTCGAAACCTGTGAGGCTGAGCCTGGGATTTCGACCTTTTTACTTCTGCTATCATCCTCGGCACGCGCAGCATATCTTGCAGGATCAAAAGCATAAGTACGATAAAAGCTCGTTGGTCCTCAAAAAGATCAAAGCTCTATCTGGGCCAAAAGGGCTGATTCAACTTAAGGACGAAGAGGCGTTAAGGGTTCGTCAGACGAGCGGAAAACTCATGAGCCCTTCCGGAATGGATCGCCTTGTTCAAAAGGTCGATGCGTTTGTTAAAGAACTATTTCCAGTGATTGATCGATCGATTGAGAGACAAGAAGCGGTGGATCTGGTTCCACACCTCACCCGAATTGTGCTGCGGACAGCCGGTGTATTTGTCCTTAATCATGATCTCATCTCTGAGTCCGATAAACTCAATTCAGCCTTTGTGGACTTGAACCGGAAAGCCGGAGAAAGTCTCAGGAGTCTTGCGGAGTGCCCTTTTTCTCCTGCAAAGAAGCGGTCAATCGGCACGATTCATTCGGAGTTAGACCGAATCGCGGAAGAAGTCTTAAAGGATAACGAGCCTTCTCTTTTAAAGGCTCTGGCTGCAAGAGGCGAGGATAGATTGTTTGTCCGCGACCAGCTGAAAGCATTTATGTTTGCGGGATACGACACCACAGCCTCTTCGCTCATATTTGCAACTTACCTCGTCGCTGCGCATGAGTCAGTCCAAAGACAGATCGCCCTGGAAGTCAAACGTATGCCCAGATTGAATTTTGAAGGCCTTAAAAAATCAGCCTATGTTCAATCGGCTTACAAAGAGGCATTAAGACTCTATCCTTCAGCTTATTTCTTGCCTCGCGAAACGAATCAAGATGACGTTTTGGGGGGAGTCAAAATTCCAAAAGGCTCGCAAGTCTTTCTCAGTGTTCGTCACATCCAACGACATCCTGAGTATTTTGATAAGCCTGACGAATTCGTCGCGGACAGATTCATCCAGGAGATCAAGCATCCGTTCTCGTTCATTCCATTTGGTGGAGGGCCAAGAGTGTGTATTGGGGCCGCGCTCGCCAAACTTGAAGCCACTTTGGTACTTCAGAAATTGTGTGAACGCTACGAGATGCGCCCAGCTCATCCCGCTCCGCCGGAAATTGAGGCCCTGATTACGGCCCATACAAATGCGCCGCTGCCTGTATTTTTCAGGAAGCGAGATGCGAGCGTACAAAGTGCTCAGGTGCAGTCATGAGCGTGCTTACGGTTCAAACAACCTTAAGAAAAATTGAAAGAAATATGACGGAGATTGCTCCTCATCGGCATCCCGCCTTATTTAGCAAATTTCTTGTCAAAGGATATGGCGCGATCACACTGAGCTCAGTGACTGAGCCGAGGTCTTCCGATCTATTGCAGGCCAAGCTTTGCCTGGGTACCCTGATTACGCTCTACGATGATTTTGCTGACCGACCCTCACAGAGGGATTCGCAGCTGTTAGAGACGCTTTATCAATTCAGGTTCGGCGAGCAGTCTTCTTCAGTCAGAAGTTTGAATTCATGTCATCGCCGCACGGTGGACTTTGCTCAGTCATTATTCATTGAGATGGAAAGGATTTTGAATCGACAGCCGCATTATCGCCACTTCATTGAGATTCTCAATTTTGACTTAGCACAGTTTTATTCGGCAAATCAGTTCAGCTCTCTGTTGATGGCCAACCCCTCTATCAATAACTCCTTGGAAAACCGGCTTTACGCTCACCACAACATGGGGATGGTCATCGTTGCGATGATGGATTTGATGGCTACTGAGCGTGTTGAGCTTTCCGAGCTCGGGGCGATGCGCGAGGTTTTCTTGCTCGGTCAGCGCTTGGGACGGATTTTCAATGTCCTAGCAACTCGGAAACGAGAAGCCTTGGAGGGTGACATCACTGGAGAACTCTCTACTTGCATGAGTGAACGTGAGGTCGAGATTGCCGAACGAGCGCTACGGCAAGAGATCAGTGAACTTCGTGACAAGATCAGGACTTTCGATGGTCGAATCACGACGTTTTCCGTGGAGGCTTATCTCGACGGACTAGCAAAGGTCCATAGGCTGCATGAAGAAATGGAGGGCGTCATATGACTTATGTTTCTGGCGGATGCTTATGTGAAAAAGTGCGGTACACGGTTTCATTACCTCCCATATCGCAAGGGATCTGTTATTGCCGCCAATGCCGGAAAGCGGGAGGAGCATGCGGAAGCCCGTTGATGGTTTTGCATAGAGACGCATTTGAGTGCTCGAAGGAAGCATTATCATTTTGTCGAACCCAATCAGATGATGGCTCAACTGTGGTGAGGAATTTTTGCAGAGAGTGCGGCAGCCATATTTTTGCCCAGATTGCGGACGTTCCGGAAATTGTCACTGTGAGAGCCTCGACACTCGACGATGTGAGCCGCTTTATCCCGGAATATCTAGTTTGGACTCGAAATGCGGGTCCGTTCTGTAGCTTTCCTCCAGGAGTTCCAGCTTTCCGAGAAGATGCGCCTCTTCATATGGTGTTGGGAACAAATTAGAAGTAGGTCGTATCAGCGATTTTATAGAAATGGTGGGTCGGGAGAGTCGGCTCTCGCCATAAGTCAGTTAGTTCGTGATGAATGTAGCTTTGAGGTCATGGAGACGAATGTCTGTGGTCCTAAGCGATTGGCAAAAGTTTCTCACCATCTTAGTCGCATGCCCTGCTGAAGGAGATAATTCGACTTTTAAGGTCGATATCCCTCAATCTAACTATCTATAAATGTACTTATGATTATCTTCAGGTGTCAGCGAGAGGTCGACAATTCTCTCTGCGCAGCTATTAAAGGAGATGTAAACATATTTGTTCTCGTTCAGTGCAAGTTGCGCATTCTTAGACATTGTCGGGAAATTGGGAACTGACGAATCCACATAGAAAGCGCGTCCATTAGCTGCGAATCCAAGGACATATGCCTCTTTTAAATCAGATTTACTGAACACTGATAACTCACCGTAATAGTACTTAAAACAGAGCGAAGGATACTGGTAGGAATCGGATTGATCCTCATCGGCTAATGCCAAGGGACCGGTAAATAACGCTGAAAGTAATACCGTGAAAAAGGCGTTGCACAATTGAATTCTCATTTGCATGAACCTCTTGATGACTCGATTGATTCCGTCGAGAGTCGCCAGTCAATACATAGGTATGTATACGATTGCAATGAGATAGATGTGGGTCAGCGAATAGCTTTATTCCTTCAAATGTGTCGCATCCTATAAGCGAGCGCTCAATTGCAACAGTCGAGACGACCTATTTTACTTAAGTTTCGGCAGTTATTGAGACTCGTCTGCATTTTCGCAAGTAGAGTGTGGATATACCGTGTGCCATACGTTGTGATGAATTTCGTCACGGGTATTTGAGTAAGGAACAAACAGACAAGCCCCGCTTGCTACAATACGGCCAGATCCGTCCGGACTAGCGACGCCAGCACCTATGGACCGGCGATTGAGAGATATCGCGATGTCTTCGTACATCGCCTCACAAGATGTTTTGATATCATCAGTCTTCCAGGAAGTAATTTGAGGTTCAAAGCTACGTCCCATATACGAAAAGCGTTCGAGCCTTCGTACATGACAGTAGGGGTCATCTTTATTTAAGGCACTCAACTCTGTACACTGATCTTTCGTCAGCATGCGAGTCCAGTTATCGATTTTCACTGGTCTCGTAAAAGTTGCAGGATCAATAATTCGATCTTCTTCAGATCCATCGTTTTTTTGCACGCGCACCACAACTGCCACATGTGAAACCCATGCCATTACTTGTCCAACAACAAATGGGTTTGGTACTGGAATTTCTTTTTGATACAAAAAGTATTTTTGACTGTATATCCCGTGCTGCTCAAAAAACTTTGCCATCAAATGTGCTCTTGCATGGCAATTTGCGTTTTCTGGTCGCTCAAAACCAATCTGTTCACTCTTCGCTAATTTGGCAAAGAGCTTATTTAGTTCGGCTTCTGGGATCGAGCGCCGCAAGGCCGATTCAGGTGGAGGTTGATCTGAATTGGTCGCCATGCATTTGTCTACAAAGCCCGATTGAGAGCCACTATTGTCTGATGAAACGCTTTCCATGGTTTGCACTAGGGCTGCGCAACTTGGAAATGCGGGATTGATTGAGGTGAGCGTCGATAGATCCAAGGCAACGCCCTTTGCGAATGACCTAAGATACAGTTCATCTTTTGTAAAACGAGCGCATCTCAAGCACTATGCTCACGTATTATCGCTTCTTCACTGAGGATAAAGATAGCAACGAGGAGGACATTATTGAAAAGAATTAGTGCTCCTTACATGTGGGTCACGACGTACTGGCCGTTGAAGTACAGAAGGGCATACGCTTCCGAGCTCAAGTGCTTTCCATTTTGTGCCTGCACATCATTTAGGAATGCGCCGAGCACATTCTTGGCTGTCTTTGGATCACTCGTTGCTTTCGAGAGCGCAGTATTGAGCTTTGCAGTAAGGCTGTTCGCAATCCCGTCGTTGTCAATCCAACCCTGTGCTCGTGATTGATTCACGAGCGTGATGAGATTTCGGATGGAGCCAGCTGCATCGAAAGTGGCAGGAGGATTGACAGGGCCGAGGGTCTTGAGGCTTACAGTATCTATAAAACTGTTCGGATATTGGGCCTTCAGTTGAGAGTAAATCCGATCGAAGGATTGATCAACAGAGGGAGAGTCGTCGTCGCCCGGAACAAAATATCTGTTTCTTGCACGGCCAGAAAACTTGGCATCGACTATTGTTGGCAGACCGCTGCTTTTAAAGGAAAAGCCGGAAACCGTTTGACCGGCGGGGATCCCGTGTATGGAACCACGGTCCTTGGACCAGTACCAAATGCCTTGTTTCCGATATTCATTCCCAGACCACTCTTCGGCTGGGCTTGGATTTGTTGCATTTGAAACGGGCGCCGGATGATAGACGTATATTCCTTTAATGGCTTGCACAGCTCCTTGCAAATTTGAAATGGTGAATGTGTAGGTAAATACCTGTGCAGCCTGATCGTAAGATACCGCAGACTTAATTGCTGGCTTTACCTTGTTGCCAGAATCCAAGATCGATCTTTGCAATCCATTGTCTGGTGTTTCCCATTCAAATACAATCCAGTTATTTTTGGCGTCGTAATATCCGTTAACCGGCTCACTTGCCATCAAGGTGAATGGTGTAAAGATACTCACGAGTAAAATAGACTTCTTTAAAAAATGTCTTCCGAATTTCATTAATATCTCCTTACAGAATGCTGTCACAAAGCTTGGCAAGCTTAGCCGAGTAAGCATTGAAGTATATATGATAATGTTCATTCGTTTGGTTTGGATACTCCAATACTGGGACTCCACCCAGAGCACAGGCAGTGGATTCGAAACTATCTTTATTATCATCCGGGATGCTTGTGCTTCTAATATCTACGTCAGTCCCTGTCCGATGAAATGTGTGCGGTCGGGCCCAAGTGTTCTTATGGTCGTATAAACCACCCCACGGAAGGCTCGCATCTGTCACCACAAGCGGAGTATCTTTCGGATGATTCCCGCTATATATGGAACCAATCGCGAACATGTCTTCGTCGACAAACGGCTGCACGCTGTAAAAATTCTGGTGCTTGTATCCAGCGCAATTCTCTATTGCGCATTTGAACAAGTAGGTTCCCCCGCCCAATTGAGAAAGTCCTGGAACCTTAACCGTCAGATCCTGAGAATCATTTACCGATGGACTTTCTACAAGTTCTCCTGAGATCGTTTCGATTCCGCCAAACTTTGATGCCGTGTAGATGACGGTGCAGGTGCCGTCATCCAAGGTTTCACAAGAGTCTTCGTCGTTCTTGAAATGCCCGATCGGTCGTCCATCTGTGTGCATATGACCGCCGGAACCATCTTTCGGTTTTACCGAAAACTGAATCGTTTCACCCGAGATTGGCGAACCAGAAGTTGTGGTCAATTTCGCCGTGACGATCGATTCAGTGTTTCCGGGGGTTTGGCCGATATCTGACATATCAGGATAAACCTGTCCCTGTGAGAGCGACAACGCCAGTTTGTACGGAAGTCCGACCTTCACTTGCACGCTCTTTGTGTTATTCGGGAGATAGTCTTCGTGATAGGTATCATTCGGTGACACGGTCGCTGAGATCGTTTGCGTGCCTTTTTCGCTTTCATTAAAAGTCACCTCAAAAGGGACTAACAACCCTCTCAAAAAGTCCTCAGAACGAATGGTCTGTATCTGAGGGGGCTGAGACCCCGCCTGTAGCACCAAGGTAGTTGTCTCGTTCGTCGAATCAATAAGCCCCACATCCCCGCCTACTGGCACATTTACTTGGATCGGAACGCCAGGTTTGACTTGAAGAAGTCCGTCAGATGGATCGACGACTGAACCCGGCTGCGAAATTTGAAGATCCCCCAATGCTAGATCGGGATAAGAGGTGATCGAGAAGCGCGAGATAGTAATGAAAATATAAGATTTACCCAAGTTCCAGCATACAACTTCCGCTCCGGGCAATCCTGCGATTGGAGGCGTGCCGAGCTCTATAGGAACAGAGGTCACTTTGACATTAGGAACAGTAATTCCAGCACCACCAACGTGGCAGTAGAGATTGTCAGTTGAGGTCGCAGTCAAAAGCACAGAGATAGAAGCCCCACTCATGCTAAAACCTGCCGCGTTTGAAGCGTATGGACTTGCGCCGGGTGGAAGATTAGCAGGAAGCGGAGGGAGTCCCACTACGATGCCTGATGGAGAAAAGTTCGGCTGAATTGGCGTAAATGCCCCTAAAAACACCCCGCTGTTTGCATTGTCGCCGACGTATGCATATCCCCATTGAGGACCTCCTGCCACTTGTACCCAGTTCATCGGATCTAAAACTTTTGTTACCGACGCCAATGCAGGACAACTCTGTAGGAAAGCCAAAAAGCATATCAGTTCTAAGACGTGAAACGCACGACCCAATCGCATACGTACTACCTTCTGCTTATCTTGCTTCGCCCAAAGTTTCCGTGGCGAATCGTTCTCCCTCTACACCGCTAGATAAGCTCGATAGGTTTCACGATAGAAGATCTTTATCTCTTTAGGAATAAGTCAAATATGACACCCCCAAACTTTTTCATGTTCCACACAAAAACAATGTTCCCTAGGCGTCATTTGCACGACTAAGTTCTTTTGATCCGTCCATCCCATAAATGACGGTGTAACGCAGAAATGTAGGCAATTATTGTCCTGAGCAAATGCTTTGCACTTTTGCAGGAGTGCTTTTACAGCGCCGCTCAACCGACTTGATCAATTAGATTGCACGCAAGTGTTTGAAGTGTCCGTTAAAGAACCCTCTATGTCCTTCATCAGCTTGACTATTAGGGAGGTAATGAGTTGGATTGCCATTCAATGGAATACATCTATTCGGATAAATGGATAACCTTTGTTGGGACAATTCTAACTGTTCTGGTGTCGTTAGCTATTTGGACTCTTACCCAACGAGCGAACCGTATGGCTCAAGAGCGTATGCGTAGAGAAGAACGCTATCAAGCGCTGCTCGACAGCCTCCGCGGCTTCTATGTTAGCTCGTATGATCAAAGCCTCAGATCGGAATTCTTGCGGCAACTTAATCTTGCTTGGATGTACTGTCCTGACGCAGTAATCAAGGTCGCATATGAGTTTTTAGAAACAGTTCGCGATCAAAAAAAAGTAAAAGATGAAGAGAAAGAATTGGCGTTAGGCCGCCTTGTCTTGGCAATCCGAAAGGACATGGCTTCAGGAAAAATTCTTAAAAAAACGAACCTATCGCCGGAGGACTTTAAACACCTCCAAGCGACTTAAATAGCTGCTCATAGTCATTTCGCCGCTTGCTAAAAGTGTAATTATTTTGCATATATTGGAGCTTAAGACTAAAGTTGCATAGTGCAACTGACGAGATTATAATAGGTAACAGCTAGTGCCGGTGAGATTGAGGGAATTAAGCACTTACTTCAGTAGTAATCGCAAGAGCTGCAAGGTGTTAGTGAGCGACCACGCCTGGAAGGACCATCGAGAGCGGGGTTTCACTTCACTTGAGATTGTTGACTTGGTGAAAAACGGACGAGGATCGTTACGTTTAAATACGGCAGATAGCGCAATTGAAGGCAGCGTAGTTCTGCATGTAAAGGATCGCCAGGAGAGGAAATGCGAGCTCGTCTTAATCATCAAGGAGGATGAAAATATAATCAGAGTTTGTAGTGCTTGGAGAAGAAGCTCATGAAAAAAGAAGTAAAAAAAATTGAGAAATATTCTTTCTCCGATCCTTTTGGGACAGTCACCGCTTCGGTGTCCATGATCTATTTAGATGGTGAAGGATTTTTGGACGATACTGAAATTGAAAGACTTAGTGCTCTTACTGCCACTCAATTCGATGAGCTTAATCGAGTTTCCATTAAGTCTGGGCAGCGAACTCTTACGAAAGATGAGTTGTACCACTGTCTTGTCTTCTTTAGGATTCAAGCAAATGATTTGGCTAATTTGCTTGGAATCGACAAGTCTGTAGTTTCGAGACAGCTTAAGGGTAAGTCCTCTATTACGACCGCTCAAAGCTCCACTTTGATTGATTTGATTGTGAATGAGCTTGCGGAAAAAGGTTACGTTCAAAGAAAAGTCCGCGCTTTAAAAGCTGCGATACAAAATAATAATTCGCTTGAGGAGCTTGGGGTTGAGCCTAAGAGCGTCGCTTTGCTGCTAATCTCAAAATTCAAGCAGCATAAGGCTGAGATTACTAAGCTGAAGCTACACAAACTTTTGTACTATGCTCATGGCTTAGGAATCGCTCTCTATAATGTTAAGCTTTTTGACGAGCCTTTTCTCGCCTACAAGATGGGGCCGGTCTTAGAAAGTACCTATAAGTTAACAAAAAAATACAAGAGCGATGATTTAGCGAAATTGTTGCCAGATGATCGAGAGATCATCGAGCCGAGTGAAGTGGTGCGTGACATCGTGGATGCCACTTTTGAAAGATATGGCAAGGTCGAGACATGGGCTTTAGTAGAGGCGACACATAAAGAAAAGCCTTGGACACAGACCAAGCAAAGCGCAGAGATCTCTGACGAGCTCATGATTCAAGAGTTTAGAGGGAAGTATCTTTAATTGTTTAGGCTCCACTAAAAGGGATCTAACCGCTCTAAGAAAACTGCTCCGAACGAGAAGCATTCAGGGAGCAAAAAAGAAGCACGCTCACGAAATTTTCTGAAATTTCGCGAAAGACTCAGGCCGTGATTGCTAAGCCCGGTGAT
Organism: Bdellovibrionia bacterium; assembly: GCA_045805065.1. GTDB lineage: Bacteria > Bdellovibrionota > UBA1018 > UBA1018 > UBA1018 > CAZCBS01. Next base: position 27,056 of record JBJMMA010000185.1, read on the forward strand.
GTGATTTCAACTACTTATTACGATGGGTTTTATTAGCGACTTGCTTTGAAGTGACTTCGAAAAATGGTGGGTTGGGACGGAATCGAACCGCCGACACATGCCTTTTCAGGGCATTGCTCTACCGACTGAGCTACCAACCCACATGGAAGGAAGAAATCCTAGGTATGCGATCTGCGGTCAAAACGCAACGGAGAATTACTCTCTTTTGCCCACGGTGGCTGGTAAGGCTAAGATTTGACCCTTGCGTTTGACGCGAAGCGTAACTTTCTGTCCTGGCAAAAGATTGCTCAAGACCTCGGTGAACTTGTTCAAATCATCAATAGAATAAACAACCGGAGCTCCAACTCCCTGAGGATTGGGAGCTTCGATGGCCATTAAAATATCTCCCTCACGAACGCCTGCTTGGTCAGCCGGACTGCCAGGACGGGTGCCGGCAAGCGGAACGCCTCCACCTTGAGCGCCAGCGCCGCCAGGGCCAGAAGGCGAGGAGAGTGTTGAGTAATCGGGAATCGTTCCAAGGTAAGCTCCGTGCGAGTGCTTGCCGCCAATTTTGCCAAACGCGTGAGTGCCCTTCGCCTTTTGATAGGCGAGGCGCTGGCGGGGGGATCCTGCATCGAGCGCAAGGGCTGCTACGACTTCCGCGACTTGAACGGTGCCCGTAGCATTGATCTTATCCGCAGTGTCCGAGGCCCGGTGATAATCCGCATGAGGGCCAGTGAAGAAATGAAGGACCGGCACATGATCAATGTAGAACGCCATATGATCGCTTGGACCGTAACCATCACCGCCACCGACGCAGTTCAATCGACGAAGCACGCATTCTTTATCCACAAGCGCTTTCCACTCACGCGCGGACTCTGAGCCAAAAACTGTGAGCTTGTTGTTTTCAAGTCGGCCCACCATATCGAGATTAAGCATCGCCTTGGGCTTGATCTTTTTAGATTTCAAAAGCTTCACAAACTGAGAGGAGCCCGCGATCCCTGCTTCTTCTCCCGTGAAAGCCGCAAAGACATAACAGCCTTTTTTGGAATTGGGATCCGCTTGAATGATTCGCGCAGCTTCAAGCATGGCTGCAACACCCGAGGCATTGTCATCAGCGCCTGGATGAATTACGCGACGATTGAGCTCGAGTGAGTTCTCTGATCCATAACCTAAATGATCCAAGTGCGCGCCAACTACGACAGGGGCAACCTTTCCGCAACCATCGCCCCAGCGTCCGATCAGGTTTTCCGAATTCACAATGCGTTCGACCTTTTTCTCGCGCAGCTTCACCTGGACGGGCTGACGATAAGTTTCGAGATAAGGCTTAAGATCCATCTCGCGATATGCTTTTTCGACAATATCGAGAGCCTTTTCCATCCCCGGAGCTCCGGGCTCGCGCCCTTCTAAGGTAGGATCAGCGAGCACTCGAATCAGCGATGCCGCGCGATCCGCAGGATCCTTCTGATTGACGGGCGCGCCTTCGCCGCCGACCCAGTCTGCGATAAAGACATTGGTCTCATGAGGCGCTTTGGCGTTTCGATTGGAGGAGAACGCAAGATACTTTCCATCGGGCGAGAACATCGGAAAGCTCTCAAACGTATTGGAGTAGGTGACTCGCTCAAGACCTGTTCCATCGATTCGGATCTGATAAAGGTCAAAGTGCCTGCCGTGAGGATCGCGAGGATTGGAGGCAAAGATCACATGCCTTCCGTCGGGCGTAAAATAAGGAGCAAAACTTGCGACGCCCAGACGAGTGATTTGCCTTGCGTGCGATCCATCCGCCATCGCTACCCATATCTCAAGCTCCGTTGGCTTGACGAGATGATTCTTTAAAAGAGCGCGATACTCAGCGGCTTCACCGACTTGAGGACTTTTTCCTGGGCGTGGACGTGATGCACGCCAGACAATCATCTTACAATCCGGAGAAAAAGCCGCGCCGCCATCATAGCCCAGAGTGTTTGTCACTTGCTTGATGTCGCGAATCGTCCCAAAGGGTTCAAGCTTTGCTGTGTAAAGATCAAGATCTCCTCCACGATCGCTCGTAAAGATCACGCTTCCGTCTTTGCATACCGTGGTTTCAGCGTTGTAAGCGCGGGGCTGGCCTGGCTCAATCGGAAACAAATCGCTGCCATCAGGCTTTGAGCTGTAAATGCGATACGTAGGATAAACGGGCCAGACATAGCCTTTGGATAAATCAGGCGGGGCAGGGCACGCAGGATCGGTGGCGAAAGTGCTGCTATAAAGAATCCGCGAATTGTCGGGATAGTAAAACGCGCAAGTCGTGCGGCCCTGGCCATTGGAGACGCGCTCGTTGACTTTGCCATCCACGCTCAGACGATAAATCTGATCGCAGTTTGCGGGGCTGTTCCCAGCATCTTTATGCTGGTAACTCAGCCATTCGCCATCAAAGGACCAATAGGCCTCGGCATTGGTTCCGCCAAACGTCAGCTGGCGAATATTTTTGAGATGCTGCTCCCCTTCGAACTGCAGCGCTGGATTCCCCTCGGATGCCACGCGATGATGCGAGCACGCGGAGGTTGCGAGGACCCCCAGAGCCGTGAAGAGAAGAGTTGCGAAGTGCTTCAGCCGACGAGAGGGTGCGAACCGAGAGTGCATGCTCCATTGAATGGCATGCTTTCCCGACTCGTGACAAGCGTCTCTCAGTTTTCTTGGTCAGCATTATTTGGATCGTACTCTGCGGGTGGAGGCAGGGCGCCAAGATTAGTGTCTTCTGCGTTTTCTTCAACAGCTGCAGCCTGGCCCGTGCGAATCGTGTCAGACGAAGCTGCTTGAGGTGCAGCTTGAGGAGCTGATGCTGCACGCGCTGCCGGAGCCGTTTGAGCGGGAGCCGCGACCGCTGCGCGTTGTTGCATGCGTGCGGAAACTTGAGCTTCAGCGGGTGCTTGAACTTGTGCTTGAGCTGCAGTGCCTTCAAGCGTGCTTTGAATGAGCTCAAGCTCTTTCAAGGTATGAGTGCGGTAGTCGTATGCGCGTCCGTATTTGCGAACCAGATTTTCGACGATCTTGAGGCGCTGAAGAATCGCATCAGACTGGTTGGAAGGAACAGCATCATATGCTGCGGCCGGGGCTGCGGCTGAAGCGGCTGCTTTTGGTGCGCTTGCTGCCGGCATTGCTGCTTTTGCTTTAGCAGCTTTGTGAGCCTTTGCAGCGGGTGCTGCAGATGCTGCAGGTAAAGTCGCTGGCGCGGTCGGAAGAGTAGTTTCAGCAGAGTCAGAAGAGTCAGACTCGACTGGCGCTGCGAAGCCTGCGGCTACTCCGGGTTGCATCTCGCTTGCATCCGTTGCTGCGTAGATTTCTTTCGCTGGCGCCCTCTTGATCCGAGAAACAGCTGATGCCGTCTTAGGAAGAGCCAGGGGAAGTGCGAGTGGCATCAGTACGAGACTGAGAATTTGAGCTGACATTTTGGGGCAGCGAGACTTCATATAAGGACTCCCTTTATACAGATCAAACGAGGCGGATCGGGCAGACGATCTGACGCATTGCGGTATATTGAATTGCGTCTGTTCTGTCAATGGCGGCCTGCAGCAGAGGTGGCCCCTCAAACGAAGCGATGCTGGAATCCTGAAAATTATCGAAAAAGTCACATATTTCGAGGGTCGTTGAGTTGACAACCCACCAACTATGACCAATATACCCGCAGAAGGCTTAAGAACTTCAGGGGCGGTGTATTGGAGAGTTCGCGATAACTCGCTGAACTCATTAGAATTCCCTGCCCGCGACCTGTCTTAAGCGATTCAGGTTCCAAATCAAATACAACCTTAAGGAGGTTAAACCTATGCAAGTTCGTCCGTTGCATGACCGTGTTCTGGTTAAGCGCTTCAATGAAGAAGAACGCTCTAAGGGTGGCATCATCATCCCTGACACTGCGAAAGAAAAGCCGGTTCAAGGCGAAGTCATCGCAGTTGGCCAAGGCCGCGTGACCGAAGACGGCAAGGTCCGTCCTTTGGACGTCAAGAAAGGCGATCGCGTCTTGTTCGGCAAATATGCCGGCAACGAAATCAAGATCGACGGCGAAGACTATTTGATGATGCGCGAGGAAGACATCCTCGGCATTCTCGGCTGATTTTTTCTCTAATTACCGCAGGAGGTAACTTAAATGTCCGCAAAGGAACTTCGTTTTTCTGGAGAAGCACGCTCCGCTATTCTCAACGGCGTGAACATTCTCGCTGATGCAGTCAAGGTCACTCTCGGTCCTAAGGGCCGTAACGTGGTCATCGAAAAATCTTTCGGCGCTCCGAACATCACCAAAGACGGTGTGACGGTCGCTAAGGAAATCGAACTCTCTGACAAGTTCGAAAACATGGGCGCTCAAATGGTCCGCGAAGTCGCTTCCAAGACCAACGACGACGCAGGTGACGGCACCACGACCGCTACCGTTCTTGCTCAAGCCATCTATCGCGAAGGCGCGAAGATCGTTGCTGCAGGTCATAACCCAATGGACCTCAAGCGCGGTATCGACAAGGCAGTTGAAGCTGTCATCGGCGAGCTCAAGAAAATCTCCAAGCCAATCAAGGACCAGAAGGAAGTCGCACAAGTTGGCACCATCTCGGCCAACAACGATCCAACCATCGGCAAGATCATTGCTGAAGCAATGGAAAAGGTCGGCAAAGAAGGCGTGATCACGGTTGAAGAAGCAAAGACCGCTGAAACCACCCTCGACGTCGTCGAAGGCATGCAATTCGACCGCGGCTACCTCTCTCCATACTTCGTCACGAACCCAGAGAAGATGGTTGCCTCGATCGAGAGCCCATACATCCTGATCTACGACAAGAAGATCAGCTCCATGAAGGATCTTCTCCCAGTTCTCGAGAAGGTTGTTCAACGCTCCAAGCCTCTCGTCATCGTTGCTGAAGACATTGAAGGCGAAGCTCTCGCAACTCTCGTTGTCAACAAGCTCCGTGGCACTCTCCAAGTCGCAGCTGTCAAGGCTCCAGGCTTCGGCGATCGCCGCAAGGAAATGCTTCAAGACATCGCTGTCCTCACCGGCGGCAAGGTGATCTCTGAAGACATGGGCCACAAGCTCGAGACGACTCGTCTTGAAGATCTCGGCCAAGCCAAGAAGTTCACGATCGACAAGGATAACTCCACGATCGTTGACGGCGCTGGCAAGAAGGCTGACGTTGAAGCTCGCGTGAAGCAAATCCGCGCGCAAATCGACGAAACCACTTCCGACTATGATCGCGAAAAGCTCCAAGAGCGTCTCGCGAAGCTCGTCGGTGGCGTCGCCGTCATCAACGTCGGTGCTGCAACCGAAGTCGAAATGAAGGAAAAGAAAGCTCGCGTTGAAGACGCGTTGAACGCAACTCGCGCAGCCGTTGAAGAAGGTATCGTCCCAGGCGGCGGAACCGCTCTTCTCCGTGCTTCCCGCGTGCTCGCTGACATGAAGGGTCTCTCCGCTGAGCAGCAAGCTGGCGTGAACATCATCAAGCGCGCTCTTGAAGAACCTCTTCGCCAGATCGCTGGCAACGCAGGTTACGAAGGCTCGATCGTTGTCGACAAAGTCGTCAACAACAATACCCCAGCTTGGGGCTTCAATGCTCTCACCGAGACCTACGAAGACCTCATCGCAGCTGGTGTTATCGACCCATCCAAGGTTGCACGTTGCGCTCTCCAGAACGCAGCATCTGTGGCGAGCCTCATGCTCACCACCGAAACCTTGATCGCTGAAAAGCCTAAGAAGGAAGCAGCAGCTCCTATGGGCGGCGGCATGGGCGGTATGGGCGGAATGGATATGATGTAATTTGTTCGCTAGGCAGTTGGGTAACCAACACCAAGCGTAGCAAAACGATTAGGCCAGAAAAGCACTGCTTTTCTGGCCTTTTTGTTTTCTAAACCTGAATTAGAAAAAGAGTTTGAAGCGAAGATTATATCCACCCGTTCCATGGTGAGTGGCGTTGTTGATCATGCTCTCAAAAAGAGAATCATAACGAACAAATCGCTTTACCAAAGAGCCCTGGCCCGAAGGTTTTTCAATCCCTTCCGTGCAGGATCCGCAACTCCATCCCAGGTCGGCATCGTCTTGGGACGAGGCGCTTAGCTCGAGATGAAGTTGAGGCTGGGCGACCGCAATTCCGCTTGGGCCTCGTTCAAGCAGGGTGGCTGAAAAGGCAGCCATCGGCATTCCGGTCGTCAGGGCGAGGAGAGCGGGCAAAGTTGCGGTTAACTTCATTGCCTTAAATGATCTGATACTTGATCAAATTAAGCAAGTATTAGATAATGAAAGGTTTGGGTAAGGTTAGCTAGGCATTTCAATAGGTTGTATCCGCTATTTTTTTAACGGATTTATGTGTTAAGCCAGATCCATGTCCTCAGCTGTCTCTAGCCGTTGGCTCAAGTGTATTTCAACCGAAGGTACCATTCGTGGAGTGGCCATTCAGGCTACCGAGCTAGTTCGCTCTATGGTCGAGATGCACCAGCTTCAAGGGGCAGGCGCTCGGGCGCTGGGTGAAGCAGTCATTGGAGCGCTTCTCATTGCGTCCTACTGCAAAGACAAAGAGCGGATCAATCTCAACATCCGCGGCTCAAAAGGCATCTTCCAAGCCTTGGTGGATGCTTATCCGGATGGAACCGTGCGCGGTTACATCGTGGAGAAATCAATTGAGCTTCCGGATGATGGGATCGTTTTTGAAGATCCAAGACAAGGTCCGTGGGGTGAGGGAATGCTCTCGGTTTTGAGAACCAAAACCCAGGAGCGTGAGCAACCTTACATCGGCACCGTTCCGCTGGTCACAGGACATCTTGCGAAAGATCTGACATTCTATTGGATGCAGAGTGAGCAGGTGCCGTCCTCTGTCGGTATCGCCGTGGAAATGAAAGACGACCAGGTTGTCGCAGCCGGAGGATTCCTGGTTCAGGCCATGCCTGGCGCGAGCGAAAAAGAAGTGAAGCTCATCGATGATCACATCCATGAGATGCATTCACTGGCTGAACAGCTTGCAACCAACAGCGATCCTTTGGTGATTCTTTCCAAGATTTTTCAGGACACGGCCTTTGTACTCCTTGAGGAGAAGCCTCTTGAGTTCAAGTGCACTTGCTCCTGGGAGCGCGTGAGAAAGGCCCTGACTCTGGTCGGCACGGCAGAGCTCAGTGCGATGCTCAATGAAGATCACTCAGCATCGGTTCGCTGCGACTTCTGCACAAAAGAGTACCGCGCGGACGAAGACGAGCTCAAAAAGCTCATCGCCGAAGCGCGCGAGCGCGAAGGCGGCTGACCAGGGCGGGCGAGGCCGGCCCGAGATTTTAAAAATTCAGAAAGTCACGCCAGCATGCAGGAAGAACGAGGTGTAGGTTCCGCCTACGTCAAACGTTTTGCCGTTTGAGAGCTGCTGAGTGTTTCCAAAGACTTCGTTGAAGGTCAGCGCAGCGCCAAAGAAGAACTGCTTGGTGACTTCGAGATCAACGCCTGGGCCCAGGTGCACGCCAAAGAGCATCGGGCTGACGCTTTCAGCGACGTTCGAAGTAAGTCCCATCGCTCCAACATTGTAGCTCGGGCGATAAAAGCCCAGGCCAAACGAAGCATAAGGAATCACGCGATCATACCAAGCCAGGTTGGTGCGAAGGCCCGCGTGAAGATTCATCATCGACATCTTGCCATCAGAATGGCTTGAGTAACCGAGTCCTGATTCAAAGGCGAAGAGATCGCTGACGCCGTAGGTGTAGCGAAGTCCGGTTCCGATTGAATCCGCGTATTTATCGCCCAGGTTACCCATCAAAAAGACTTGGCCCATTTCCAGAGACACGTTGTTTGAGCCTGGAGCAAATGGGGAAGTGCTGTTTTGAACAGGAGCGTACTTCTCTTTTGTGTAGGATTTAGCGGAGCTAGGAGAGCGGTCCGAGGAGGCCCAAGAGGGCTGAGAGGACCAACTTGAGTTTGCCGAGGCAAAGGCTTCCTTTTGAGATGCCCAGTTGAGGCCTAAGATGGCAACGCTTGCCATAATAGAAGCTTTTGCCCCGACAGAAACTCGATTCGAAATACCAAAGTCCGGTAAAAGACGCATACTTCACTCCTTGAAGTAAGAAAAAGTTTTCTTACTTCAAGTCTACCGGGCTTTTTTGCAGTGAGCAAACTTTTGGCTGATCGCAAAAAGTCTCACTCCAAAACCTGACTTATTAAGTCAGAGATTCTGAATATTACTGATTCAGAATAGCGGCGCGGTTTGCCATGTCTGCTTGAGCAGGGTCTTGGTCAAACTGAGCGATTTCGCTGGTAACCTTGGAAGCAATATAGCCCGAAAAGGAGCCATCGCCGTGGCGGATGATTTCCTTGAGGAGCTCAACGGAAGGCTGAGTCTTAGCCTTCTTTTCGCTTTCATAAAGGAGCTGAGTAAGAGTTGCTGCGGTGATGTCGTTCTTCGTCTTGTTGTCGATCACGCGAAGATCTTCGCCGCCCTTGATCATCTTGGCGATCTCGTCCAAAGTGACGTAGCTGGACTCATGAGTGTCATACAGCTTTCTGTTCTGGTAGCGCTTAATAATTTTCATTTCTTTCATGATTCCCCCTAGTTAAGTAAAAGTCCCCCGACTTTTATGACGTTCAACTGGTTATTAGGTTCCTGTGACGTCCCTATCACGCGGAGCTTTCAAAAGATTCCATATCAAACAGGAACAACTCACATCGCTTACTGCCTACTTACGATCCACTACTGCACTACGATTGTTTCTGCTTTACTGGACAATCTTGACTCACTGGGAAAACTGCATCCCGTCCTCGGTCGCTTCAAAATTCGAAGGCAATCGAAACGGACGGCAGATACGCCACAACGTGTCATAGCTTGTACTTTAGCCAAATAACAACCCGCTGCGCCGAAGTCAAGTGCCGCTCTAGAAGCCGCACACAGGGTTGTCATCCTGCAGCTAACGCACCCAGTAAAGCATGGCTCCTGTTTTAACGCAAGAGGCCCAACTGGTGCTGGTCTCGGGGCAATGCACGTAGCGTTCCAATTGGCTGGTCGCATGAAGACCGTTCAAATAATGACGCGAGAAGATTTTCAGATTTTCTAACAGAATGCCGAAAAAGTGTCTGGAGGGGAGCTTAATCCCATGAAAAATTCACCAACCAGACGCGTACGGATCGTACAAAAAAGCCTACCAAAGTTAGGTGTTTTCCTGCTGGGAGTTCTCAGCTCCTGCGCTACGCAACGCGCACAAATGGATGAACTCAGCGCCCCGAAACAGGCTCCCAGAGAGGTGCTGCAGGTAGATAGCGGATCGCGTCGAAAAGTGCCTGACTTCACTCGCTCTACCGAAGCGAATGCCGAATACCACTTCAGCATGGCGCAGGCTTATGTGAATGAAGGGAACCCGGATCGCGCCATCGAAGAGTACAAGCTCACCCTGATGTATGATCCAAAGTCCGCCCTCGTTTATTCCCGCCTCGCAGGGGAGTATATCAAAAAGGGAATGTTGAGTGCTGCAATGGAAGCTTGCAAAGAAGCATTGCAGCGCGATCCAAATTTCACGGATGCACGACTGATCCTGGCTGGGCTCTATTCTTCTGCCCATGACGATGAGTCTGCCATCAAGGAATACGATGCGATTCTTAAGAAGAATCCTCGCCACGAGGAAGCAGTCATCTATAAGTCCCAGGTTCTGGGCGAGGCAGGCCATGTCGATCAGGCTGCCCAGACCCTGAAAGCGTTTCTGAAGAAGAACCCAGACTCCGTTCTGGCCTATTATTACCTGGGTCGCACTGAGCAGGCCCAGCGTCACTTTAAGGAGGCAGTTGTCGCTTACCGCAAAGCGATGACCCTGCGCCCTGGCTTTGCCCAACCTGCACTCTCATTGGGACTCCTTTATGAGGAGCGCCAGATGAACAATGAAGCGATTGAAGTTTACAAGGATCTCTTTGATGCCACTCAGGAGGCATCGGCTGCCAATCGTCTGGCCACGCTTTACCTGAAGGCTGAGAAGTACTCCCAAGCCCTTCCTTATCTGGAGTCGGTCGAGGCATCTGATCCAGATGACATGAACGTCCGCGTCAAGCTTGGGTTGATTCGAATGGAGCTCAAGGACTACTCGAAAGCGATCACTACCTTTAGTTGGATTCTGGATCGCAATCCGGATTCCGATCGTGTGATCTACTATCTGGGCCATGTCTATGAAGAGGTTCATCAGACGGGAAAAGCGATTGAGGAGTTGAAGAAGATCAAGCCTGCTTCTCATTTATATGATGAGTCAGTTCTCCACGTCGCCTACCTGCTCAAGCAGGAGAACCGCCTGGCTGAGGCCAAGAGCTATTTGAATGATGCGATTGAGCGTACTCCGACGATCGCCAACTTCTATGTGTTCCAGGCAAGTCTGGAAGAGGACGCAAAAAACTTCGATGGCGCAGTGAAGGTTCTCGAGCGCGGCCTGAAGAAGCTGCCTGAGGATGAGAAGATCCTCTACTATCTGGGCAGTATGTATGATCGCCAGGGCAAGACGGATCAGGGGCTTGCTGCGATGGAAACGATTCTCAAGGTCAACCCAGACAATGCGGATGCGCTGAACTACATCGGTTATACTTGGACAACGCGCGGTGAGCGCCTCGATGATGCTGAGCGCCTGATCAAGCACGCCTTGACGCTGCGTCCGGATAACGCGTTCATTCAGGACAGTTGGGGTTTTTATCTTTTCACGCGCGGTCGCCTTTCGGAGTCCGTTGTGCAATTAGAAAAGGCCGTCAAGCTCAAGCCAAATGAGTCTACGATTTTAGAGCATCTGGCGGATGCGTATCTTCGAGCTAACCTTGAAGAAAAAGCATACGCTCGATATGGTGAAGCAGTTCGTTTTGCCGAAGATTCGGCAAGCCGGCAAAAACTCGAAGCCAAAGCGTTGAGCTTGCATCGAGTGCTGGTGCAGAAGGGCAAGATCAGCCCAACAGAGAGTGCTCCTGAATATGCTCACGAAACGACACATGAGTTTTCCCGCGATATTTCCCAAGACTTTTCGAAGTCGGCTCGCTCACAAGATCGCGTTCCTGCAAAGCAGACGGATTCAAACTGAGTTTGTTTGGGCCTCAGTCTTAGGAACTCTTTCGTTACTTTCGGCCTGTTCGCACGCGCCTTCCCATGAAGGAACGCTTCGGTCTCGCACTACTCCGAAGAAGCTTCTTGCCGAAGCTTGCAGTCCTGGGAAGATGATTCAACAAGCGGGTGGTGTGGCGTGGATGAAGGCAAAATCGCCAGACGCATCCGGCCAGTTTCCTGCGTCGATTCAGGTCAAAGCGCCTTCCACCTTGAAGCTCGAAGTTCAACAACCATTGGGTGGAACCGCAGCCGTTCTGTCAATTGAAGGAAGTGAGCTTCGTATTGACGTGCCAGGAAAACCTGAGCGCGGTCGTCGTGAACGCGATACTTGGGCAGGGATCCCTCTGCGATGGGCGACTGATTTGTTTTTGGGAAAAATTCCATGCCCTGATGCAAACTCACTTGGTCAAGCATCGCTTTCTATTAACGCTGATGATGAATTAGTTGTTTCGGTACCTTCTGATGCATCCGGAAAGCCTGCCCGTTTTGTATATCGCTTTGATGAAAGAAATGTCGGACGGTTTTGGGCAAAAACTCTTCACTGGGAATCGGGAAATGCTGCGGTAGATTTTGAGTTCGATGATCCGGAATCTGAGACGCAGAGCCCACTCAAGTGGCAGGCAAAATCCAAGCAAGGCGAAGTCAAAATCCGCTGGCGTGATCGCGAGATCGTGCGTTGACTCGTTGACTCATTGACTCTGGGCCCCAGCTCGGGTAGCTCTTAAGAGTTATCGAGGCGGCTCTGCCGCCACGCTTATTAGGGGGGTCCTAAACATGTCATCCATTTCCAGATTTCGTCTTCTCTCGTCTCTTCTTCTCTGTACTGCTTTGATTTTCTCCGCTTGTACAAAGAAATCTGCTGATCCTGCGAACACGGTTCGTCTTTCGTCGATCGCAAAGTTCAAGGGCCTGGACCCTATCCAAGGGGACGATCTTTACTCAGCGACTGAAGCCAGTCGCGCGTACGAAACCCTTCTCGACTATCATTATTTAAAGCGTCCTTATGTTCTGATTCCGCTCCTGGCTGAATCGATGCCGGAGGTCAGCAAGGATGGAAAGACTTACACTTTCAAACTAAAAAAAGGCGTTCTCTTTCACGACGACGTTTCCTTTAAGGAAACCCAGGGCAAGGGACGTGAGATGACGGCCGATGACGTGATCTATTCTTGGAAGCGCCTGGCGGACCCTAAGAACACCTCTCCTAACTGGTGGACGTTTGAAGGCAAAATCGTTGGACTCGATGACTGGCACAATGCTGCCGCAAAGGGCGCTGCCGATTACTCAAAGCCAATTGAAGGGCTGAAGGCGATCGATCGCTACACGCTTCAAGTCACGCTCAATCAGCCTAACTCTCTCTTCCTCTACATGCTTGCCATGCCTTCAGCTGCGGTGGTTCCTCACGAAGCCGTTGAGCACTATGGAAAAGAGTTCCTCAATCATGCCGTGGGCACGGGCCCTTATCGCTTGACCGAGTTCAACCCGAACTCCAAAGCGATCTGGGATCGCAACCCGACCTATCGCAAGGAGCTTTATCCTTCTGAAGGAGAACCAGGCGATAAAGAAGCCGGGCTTCTTGAAGATGCCGGCAAGCCGCTTCCTCTCAATGACCGCATCATCGACACGGTCTATGAAGAGCAGCAGCCTCAATGGCTGACTTTCCTGAGTGGCAAACTCGACGTCAGCGGGATTCCAAAAGATAACTTCGCTCAAGCCATTGATAAAAGCGGCAAGGAGCTCACGCCAGAGATGAAGGCCAAGAATCTTCACTTGGGAATTTATCCAAGCGCGGATCTGACGCATCTTTCATTCAATATGGCGGATCCGCTCATGGGCAAGAACAAGTATCTGCGTCAGGCATTGAGCCTTGCTTATGATAGCACGCAGCTGATTGATCTTTTCTACAATGGCCGTGCAATTCCTGCGCAAGGGCCGATTCCTCCGATGCTGGCTGGTTATGATCCAGCCTTCAAAAATCCTTATCGCCAGTACAATCTGGAAAAGGCAAAGGAGCTGCTGGCTAAAGCAGGTTATCCAGGTGGAAAGGGATTGCCGACACTGGACTATGTAAATCTTTCGGACAGCACCAGTCGTCAATTCGCCGAGTATACGCAAAAAGCGTTTTCTCACCTAGGCGTGCAACTTAAAGTCAGTTCGTATTCCTGGCCGGAATTTCAGGCCAAGATCAAAAACAAGCAAGGTCAGATGTGGGAGTTCGCTTGGAACGGCGATTATCCGGATGCCGAGAACTTCTTACAGCTGTTCTATGGAAAAAATGTGTCTCCAGGACCGAACGACGGCAATTACGTCAATCCTGCGTTTGACAAGCTGTACGAAAAATCTTTAACCTTAACCAACGAGAAAGAGCGTCTCGCTCTTTATAAACAAATGGTCGATATCGTGGTGGAAGATACGCCTTGGATCTTTGGGGTGCATCGGACCCTCTATTATCTGACCCAGCCTTGGACGAAGAACTATAAGTACAACAATTTCTCGCACTCCAATGCCAAGCATTTACGGATCGACACAGCCCTAAAGAAGTGAACCTATGCTGAGCTATATACTACGTCGTTTGCTGAGTACGATTCCCACCCTCATCGGGGTGACTTTGATTATCTTCGTGCTCTTCAACCTGGTGGGTGGCGATCCGGCAATTTTGATGGTGGGTAAGCATGCGACTCCGGCGCAAATTGCCGAGATTCAGCATGAATACGGCCTGGATCAGCCTGCTTACGCTCAGTATTTTGATTACCTCAAGCAGGTGGTGACCTTCGATTATGGTCGAAGCTTTGCGACCAAGCAGAAGATCAGCACGATGATCAGTGATGGGATCGCGCCTTCGCTGACGCTTGCGATTCCGGCTTTTGCGATCACAACGCTTCTCTCGATCGGAATTGGGCTTTTAGTGGCCTACTTCCGCGGGAAGTGGGTGGATAAGATTGGGGTCGTGCTCTGCGTGTTTGGAATGAGCGTGCCGATGCTGGCCTACATTCTTTTTGGCCAGTATTTCTTTGCGTACAAGCTCGGCTGGTTTGAGATCTCAGGCTATGAACCGACGCTCGATGGCTGGTTCCGTTACATGGCGCTGCCGGCTCTGATCTGGATCATCGTGAGCTTGGGTTATGACGTTCGCTTTTACAGAACGGCGGTTCTGGAAGAAGTGAATCAAGACTATGTCCGTACGGCCCGCGCCAAGGGGCTCAGCGGTCCGAAAATTTTCCTGAAGCATGTTCTTAAGAACAGCATGGGTCCGATCATCACGAACGTGGTGGTTGAGATCCCGCTTCTGATCACAGGCGCTTTTCTGTTAGAAGGGTTCTTTGGAATTCCTGGCCTGGGGGGCATCACGATCAGCGCGCTTCATAACAGTGATTTTCCAGTGATCAAGGCCATGACAACCCTTCAGTCGATCTTGTTCATCTTTGGAAACCTGCTAACCGACGTCCTATACACGGTCGTAGATCCAAGAGTGAGTTTGAAATGAGTACCGGTTCAGTTTCGGTCGGAGTCGCAAACGTCAATTCTCAACAGGCCGAGCCTAAGGGCAGAAGCTTGCTGAGGGATGGCCTGCATCGCCTGAAAAAAGACAAGCTCGCCCTGGTCTGCATCGGGATCGTGGTCATTTATGCCTTGATCGCTCTTTTGGCGAAGTTTGGCATGATCGCAACTCCTTGGGACGCCGTCGTGGGCGCTTCTTACCAGCCACCGTCTTTGGATAAGATGCAGCTCTGGCTTGGAACGGACATCTTTGGCCGCAGTGTTCTTTATAAATGTATCCACGGAACCCGCATCGCAATGAGTGTGGGGCTTGTCTCTTCGTTGATCAGTATTCCGATCGGCGTTGTGCTGGGCGCGCTTGCCGGCTACTTTGGCGGCTGGATTGATGAGGCAGTCGTTTGGTTCTATACGACTCTTTCCTCCATCCCAAGCATCATGCTTTTGATCGCAATCACTTTCATGCTCGGCAAGGGCCTGACGGCGATTTACGTCGCTCTCGGCGTAACGGCATGGGTGAGCTTGTGTCGCGTGATTCGCGGCGAGTTCATCAAGCATAAGACACGCGAGTACGTTGTGGCTGCTGAAAGCCTGGGCGCTTCGCACAGCTCGCGTATTTTCAGGCACATTCTTCCGAACGTTTCTCACTTCATCATCATCAACCTGTCGATCAACTTCATGTCGGCCATCAAGTCTGAGGTGATTCTCTCTTTCTTGGGCCTTGGCGTGCAGGGCCAGCCAAGCTGGGGCGTAATGATCGATGATGCGAAGCTTGAGCTCGCTCGCGGGGTCTGGTGGCAGCTGGCCGGCGCGACTGGCGCCATGTTTTTTGTCGTGCTAGCATTTAATATTCTTGGGGACTCGTTGCGCGACGCGCTCGATCCGAAGATTAAGTGAGCGGAGACTCTGATATGGACGGCAACTCTGAGAAAATCCTGGAAGTTAAAAATCTGGAGACGTCCTTCTTCACCGAAGCCGGAGTGGTGAAGGCTGTTGATGACATTAGCTTTAACGTCTACAAGGGCAAGACGCTGGGTATCGTGGGTGAGTCAGGCTGCGGAAAGAGCGTGACCAGCCTTTCGATCATGCGTCTGATCCCGAACCCTCCAGGCAGGGTCACGGGCGGCCAGATTCTTTATAAAGGCAAAGACCTTCTCAAGCTTGAGATGAGTGAAATGCGCAAGATCCGCGGCAATGAGATCTCCATGATCTTCCAGGAGCCGATGACTTCGCTGAATCCCGTTTTTACGATCGGAAACCAGATCGTAGAAGCGGTTCTTTTGCACCAGGACCTCAGCAAGTCCGCAGCGCGCGACAAAGCAGTCGAGATGCTGAAGCTTGTTGGGATTCCATCTCCTGAGAAGCGCGTGCACGATTACCCGCACCAGCTTTCGGGCGGCATGCGCCAACGCGTGATGATCGCGATGGCCTTGTCCTGCAATCCAAACGTGTTGATCGCCGACGAGCCAACGACTGCGCTGGATGTGACCATTCAGGCTCAGATCCTCGATCTTTTGCGTGACCTTCAACAGAAGGTCGGCATGGGGTTGATCTTGATCACCCACGATCTCGGAGTGGTGGCTGAAGTCGCTGACGAAGTCATGGTGATGTACGCCGGTCGCGTCGTCGAGCAAGGCTCCGTGCGCGAGATCTTCGGGAATCCAAAGATGCCGTACACGCGTGGGCTACTGAACAGCATCCCAACGCTTTCCAAGGATCCTACGGGCAAGGTCAAAAAGAATCGTCTCGAAACGATTCCTGGCATCGTGCCAAATCTCTTGTATCTGCCTCAAGGCTGCCGATTTCAGGATCGCTGCTCTTTTGTTGAGGCAGCATGCCGTGGAAAAGAGCCGGATCTTCGACAAATTCCAGCGCGCGTCGGTGAGCAAGGATCGCTTCCGCACTCGATTCGCTGTGTGAGGGACATCTAATGGAGAACAAAGAAGTACTTCTCTCAGTTCGTAACCTCGTCAAGGAATTCCCCATCAAAGGCGGATTCTTCAATAAAGAGGTCGCCAGCGTAAAAGCGGTATCGGACGTTTCGTTTGATATTCGCAAGGGTGAGACGTTGGGCCTGGTCGGTGAGTCGGGTTGTGGAAAAACGACACTGGGTCGGTGCGTGCTTCGTTTGGTGGAGCCAACGAGCGGACAGATCCTGTTTAAAGGACAAGATATCACCAAACTTTCTGCGCGCGAGATGCGTAAGCTTCGCCGCAATATGCAGATTATTTTCCAGGATCCGTATGCTTCGCTCAACCCGCGCATGACGGTTGAGGACATTCTGGGTGAGCCATTGGACATCCATGGGCTTTATCAGAATAAACACGAGCGCAAGCAGCGCATCCTGAAGCTTCTGGATCTGTGCGGTCTTCGCCGCGAGGCGATTGCTCGTTATCCTCACGAATTTTCGGGCGGTCAGCGCCAGCGTATCTGCATTGCTCGCGCTTTGGCTGTCGAACCTGAGTTCATTGTTTGCGACGAGCCGGTGTCGGCTCTCGACGTCTCGATCCAGGCTCAGATCGTAAATTTAATGCAGGATCTGCAAAAAGAGCTCGGCCTGACCTATCTCTTCATTGCCCACGATCTGAAGGTCGTTGAGCACATCTCAAACCGCGTTGCGGTGATGTACCTTGGAAAAGTTGCTGAGATGGCAACAGCCGAGGAGCTCTACACGAATCCGAAGCATCCTTATACCCGGGCGCTTCTTTCTGCGATTCCGATTCCGGATCCTAACTATCAGAAAGAACGGATCATTCTTCGTGGTGATGTCCCATCGCCGATCAATCCGCCAAGCGGATGCTATTTCCATCCTCGCTGCCCTATGGCCAAGGAAAACTGCAAAACTGAGGTTCCTTGCCTGAGAGATCGAGCCGAAGGCGCTCGTATCCCTCACGATGTATCCTGTCATTACGCTTAAAACGTCATCCAATTGACGCTTCATTAGCCTTTTGTTTTTTAGACAACCTGCCGAAACGCATAGAGATAGGGGAGTACCCTAGGTGCAATTATGTGCCTTGAATACCTCCTCGAAACACAGGTGCGTAAGGCCGTGGACTTCAAGCAAAGAAAGCTTCCAAAAGATGCCGTAGAACAGTTGAGGATCTGCCCGATCCGTACTGTGCAGCCTTATGCTTTGATGATGGCTCCTGCCTACGTCTACATGAAGCTCAATGAGAAGTTCGTGATGATGAAAGGCGCCTTCGACTTCTTCACCGAAGAAGAGCTGGAGCGAATCAAGACGTTTGGCTCAATCTTTTTTCCCGGGGAAGTGGACACTGCGCTTCGTTTTCGCGATGTGGCCAGCGAAGTCCGTGAGCTTCTGGGTTGGAATCCTGAAACAGTTATCCTGCACGAGCTCAAGGAAAAGACCCAAGGCAAGAAAGAGGAGATCCCTCTGATGCTTTCCTCTTTTGAGCTCTCCGATGCAGTCATTCGCGTCATTGGACCGCTGTGGAAGCCAGGCCCTTACATTGATCCATATTTTGTTTCCGTTTTCGTGAATGAGCTTTGTGAAATCATCACGCCGGATCTTTTGAAGAGTTATCGAGATCAGAGTATCGCGGATTTTGAAAAAGCGGTTCTGGGCTCGAGCTGGGCCGTCTTTCTCGCTCTTCACTTAGGTTACAACGATCTTAACTTCCTCAACCGCCTGCGACTTTCCGTGATGCACGAGATGATGTCCGGGCAAACCGGACAATGGAAGAGCGCAGAGATTCGTCAGCTGGTTCAAGTGGCGCGTGAGTCGATTGGCTCCGAGCTTGAGCCACTGCCGGGACACCTGATTCACTATAATGTTTTGAAGTCGCATCTCAATATCGCTTCCGAAAAGCTTTCATCGCGCATGAGGCGCGTAGAAAGGCTTGCGCATGTATAATTTCGGCAAGCTTCCTCCAAGAGCAATTCAAGCTTCTGGCGTTGCAAGCGTCCTTGGGGAAGACTGCCGTGTTTTTTACGATAACCTTTTTCACTCGGCAGGCCTCGGAAGAGTAGGGGACCTCCTAGCGGCGCGACTTCGTGCCTTTGGGCTGGATGAGTTGAAGCTTCGCGCGGTGCTGCTTTTCAGTTACTTTGAAGCCTTTCGTTCCCAGAATCAGGATGGCGGCCTGGATGAGCCATTGACCATTGAGTGCGGATTTGACGAGGAGAAGGTCGCTGTTGGAATTGCTTTCTCTTTGAGAGACACTGCGGTTTTTGCGGCCGAAGGAATTCAAGACCGGGTTTCCAAGAATCAGCCTTCCAATGCGTTTGAAGCACTTCTCGGCATGATCTACCTGAACTCAGATCATATGATCGTTCGACATGAAGCTGCCAGCGCACGCGTGGAAATCGTCTCGCTTCTTGCGGTTCCAGGCAAAATCGAGTCGGGCGAAAAGCAGCCGATGACGCTGATCGAGCAATCGACAGAAGCTCCGGTCGAGCAGATCAAAGCCAAGGAATATGTTCAGCTTGCGGATCTCGAGTATGCCGAGCTTCTGAAAGATGAAGGCCAAAGAGCCACGAAAAAGGCGAGCTTTTCAACTGGAGAGATTCTCTCCAAGCGCTTCTCCACATCCTCGAAGGAGGAGAGCGTCAAAGCGACTGTCTCTGGCCAAGTGGAAGAAGACTCATCAGAAGTGAAAATTGCTGCAAGCAATGAAAGCTCAAAAGATGAGCTGATCCGCGTCAGCGGCGAGAAAAAGGACCCAGTTAAAAACAGCCTGGTGCGAATCTCAGGCGATGCTTCGCCTAAAGACTCAAAAGGATCTGGCCAAGGTTTCAGTGTTCAGGAGATGTTAAAAAAGGTCTGGCCGTTCAAGCGCAAAAAGCAGGACGGCTCTGATGCGGATGAAGCGCAAGTCGGCCCTGAGCAGCATGCTCAAGCACCGGCGGCATCTGAACTTCCATCGACGCCTCAGGAAGCGGCAAAAACTGAAGCGGAAGCTGCTCCTGCAGCCAGCGAAGAGGAAGTGGATGATCCAGAAGAAATGGCTCAGATCCTTTCCAATAATTTTTCTTCCGGAAGCTTCTCGCAGCTCGTAGAGCGGACGCAGGAGATGGCTCGACAGATCAAGCGGGAATCGCAAGACCAAGCCGCAAAGCGCTGGGCGGATGGCATGTCTCAGCAGATCATGGCTGAAAAGGTCCGCCTGGGCGCACTCTCGCAAAAGATCAATCAGGCGATTCGCCAAAAAGAGCAAGATCTCAAAAAGCGCGAACAGAAATTCGCTGAAGACCTTCGACGCAAGGAAGAGGCGCTTCATCAGAAGACGATTGCCTTGGGACGCGCCAAAGAGCAGGTTGCACAACTGACTACGCAGCTTGAACGTCAAAAGGGAACCAAAGGCCCAGGCGGTGAAGAGAATAATTTCAAGCAGAAGTATCAGCTCTCTCAACGCATGCTCACGAGCTTGCGTGAAGAAAACACCAAGCTTGCCGCAAAGCTTGAAGATCTCAAGGTCCAGACGGTTTCGACCGCAAAAGCTGCCGACTCGAGCGCGCAGATCGAGCTTGCGAACTTGAAGTCCAAACAAGATCAGATGATGCGCCAGAACATGCAGCTCAAGAGCCTCAATGAGCAGCTCATGA
>JBJMMA010000186.1:0-2625 GCA_045805065.1 Bdellovibrionia bacterium
GAAGTCTGCAAGGCCAATTCTTACTGGATCTATCTCGACGAAGCCGATGAAGTGAAAAGTCAGCTCGGAATTGAGATGCCCAAGAGCGGCAAGAACCATGAAGAATCCACTGAAACGGATCTTCAAGCCATGACCCAGGAGCTTCATCTTCCAGTCACAAAAAAGGACTCATCGAGCTCTCAAGACGATGAGTTCGAGGCCTTCGATGCTTTGGAAGAAGATGGCCAAGAAGATGGAACAAAAGTTTTCTCCACGCGAAGCGCTCAGCGCTCCGAGGGCAAGGCAAGCCGCTTTGATCGCCGTGCCTATGGCGAGCAAATGGGGCAGAGTCGGCCTCTGGTCTTAGGACGCGTTGAAGGGCCATCCATCTGGCGCTTTGTCGTCGTAGGCTTGATCATCTTGACCGGCATCATGGTTGCCGTAGTGATTCGCTACCTTCAGGCTCTGCCTTAAGAACGCGACCGTTTTATCGCGCCTATGGGGCGCGTGGGTTAACGCTGCTGAGGGGCGCGCGGGTCCAAAAACAGAATGTCCTTCAGCACTGATTTTTTTGAATCCGTGGGCTGATTGAGAATCTGAAGAATTTGGCGCTTGCGATGATGAAGCTCAGATTTCCAGATCGGATGATCGACTTCGACCCAAAGGACTTCGTCCTGAACTTTCAGGGCGCGCGAGTGTTTCATGATGATGGGACCCACGGCTTTCTCCCAACGGCCCAAGGCTTCTGCCTCATCGAGCCGCTTGGCGAGCCCCGGGTAATGTCCCCGAGCATGGCCTAGGATTTCCATCAATTTCAGAAAACTCATAGGATTTATCCTACACTTTATGAGTCGATTTGAGTAGTACGGAGGATAATGATCCTTTTTAGGCGAATCATTACTGCAACCAGTGCTGCTGCAGCCAGTGCTGCAATGACCCGTATTGCATTAACATGCTGCGTCGCAATTGCGCTTTCGGGCTGTGGCTATGCGATTCGCGGGGGCAAGAACGGTGCTCTGGAAAAAGAGGGTATCCGAAAAATCTATATCGCCCCGGCGGTGAACGATACCTATCGCTATGGTGTCGAGAATGTCGTTTATAATTCGCTGGTTCGAAGCCTGAACGCCTATAGCGGGATCCGACTGGTCGGCGACCCTGCCATCGCAGATGCGGTGCTTTCGAGCCGTGTGACTCAGGCCGTATCCCAGGTCAGTTCCACAAGCTTTGCCAATGCGCTGAACCCAACGGGGATTCCGACCCCCAAATACTTCGGATCGGTTTTGATCGCCACCGAGTACAACGCGATTCTGAGCTGCAGCTTTGTTCTCACTCGGCGTGAGACCATTCCAGGCCATCCGGCAGGAACCGTTTGGGCCGGGAGCTTTTCCCGCTCCAAGCTTTATCCAGCTTCCAATCAGTTGGGAGTCCTGGGAACGACTTCCGGCCTCATCAACGACAGCGAGCTCGATCGGACGATCCTAGATATCTCCCACGATATGATGGTCGACGTCCGCGAAGCTATGCTCTCGAGGTTTTAATCGCGATGCCAAAGCTTGAGCCAAAGATTATCCAAAAAGAACTCGAGCAAGGCCAGATCTGGCCCGTTTACTGGCTCTACGGCACGGAGCGAATGAAATCGCGCGAGCTTTTGAAGCGCATTCGCAAGGCAGTCTTGGGAAGCGAGACCGCAAACACCGGTGGTCTTGCAGGCTTTGGCGAAGAGACGCTGGATGGAAACGAAGTCGATTCGGCTACCGTTCTTGATGCGGCTCAAAGTCTTTCGCTAGGCGGAGGCTGCCGTTTTATCGTCGTGCGCGAAGCCCATGCCTTGAAAGAAACCGAGATGCTTTCCGCGCTCTGCGGACCGAAGATGAAAAAGAGCGAGCTGACCAGCGTTTGCGTTTTTCTTTCCAAAGATCTCGATGGTCGCAAAAAGTTCTCAAAAATCCTTCTCGATAAAGCTGCGGTCGTTCCTTGCGAGGAAGTGCCTGAAGCTGAGCGTGAAGCCTGGATCTCTTATCTGGCCAAGCGTCGCGCAATTGATCTTCCTCCTGCGCTGATTGCGCAAATGAGCTCACTCGATCCCTGGTCACTCGATATCATCGATCAGGAGCTTGAGAAGTTTTCGCTCACTCAAAGCGGGGATGTGATTTTGGAACTGATTGGCGGCGGAGCTGGGGGAGGCGAGCGCTTTTTGAACGCGTTTTTTGCTCGCGATCTCAAGCGCTCATTGGAAGCCGTCGAAGAGTTCGCCGATCGCCCGGATGAGTCTTTACCGCTCTTGGGTCTTTTAGGCTGGAACGTGCGCCATCTTGCGCTCGTGCTTTCCCGCGCGCAGATCAAGCTCAATCCTTTTATCGCCGAAAGACTTCAGGCCTGGTCCAGGCACTGGGAGCTCTCCGAAGTGATCAAGCTTCAGACTTATCTGGAAGAGCTGGATTTCAGTCTCAAGCAGACGCCGCTTCTTCCGATCGGGCTTTGGGGCGAGTTAGTCATTACTTTCTGTCGTCCTGCCAAGTAAACACTTTCGCTGTTTTTGGCGTTAATTAACCGAATTGTAATTGTTTAAAAGTTCGGCAACTGCTTTCGCATTGCACGCGCCTGCAGCTTCTCCGTCGAATTAGCCATGAATAAAACGAAGATTAC
>JBJMMA010000187.1:0-9162 GCA_045805065.1 Bdellovibrionia bacterium
AGCTCAGTTAGGCAACACCACAGGCATCATGATGGGATTGCAGTACATTCGGACGCCCATGGATCCCTGCATATTGGAGATTCTCAAGCTGGATGGATAGTTGCTGATCTGAGGAGTGATCGTCTTTTGAATCGCCAGGATCGCTGCCACATCGCTTACAGCGCCTTGATAGATGAGATTTGCAGAAGTCTGCTTCATCTGAAGGTAGCTGATTTCCGTCACGCCCTGGTGCAGATTTGCCAAGTCCGAGATTCTCTTGGCAATCACCCGAAGATGAAAGCCCAATCCATCACTTCGGCTACTGCGTCCATACCAGACATAGGCGTTCAACCCATGATAAGGATCCTCAAGGCTTGCGCAGCTCCAGCCGTAGGCCATTTGAACTCCAGTGCCGTAACTCGCTTCTAGCCTTCCCTGTCCTGGCATTGACCTGGAAGAGAGAACCGAGATGCTCTTTACGTCCGAAATGATCCCGTAGCTTTCGCTGATGGACTCAATGGATCCTTCCAGGGCGATTTCAAAGCCTGGACGAAGCTTGACTCCGCTCACCTCAACAAAGTTAGGCGCGCGTGAAGCTCCGATCGCAAAAGGTTGATGGAGTTCATAGAGACGCTGACCATCTTGAACAATGACCGCCCAATAAGGATTGGAGCGCGGACAAAATCCGTCGCTGCAGACTGGCATGGCCGAGTTCACCACGTCTGCAGACATATCGTTAATATAAGGTACAACTGTGTTTCTCTTTTCAAAATGGACTGTGCCGCGAACCGTGGTCATTGCTGCGATTTCAAAGGTGTCATTCGATACGTTAGCACCTGCTGCAGTTGAAAAGAGGACTGCAACAGTAAGACATAAAGCACTCAGAAAAGAAGGCATAATTCCAACATCACTTCCAGATCGCTCTGTCATTTTTTTTCTCCTCATCGCAATGACGGGAGCGCCATGAGCAAAGATCGTGCCGAAGAAGCCCCGAAGAGGCCCGGAGAGGCAACGAGTCAAAGAACCAGTCTGGAAGCGCCTCAGGAACTTATTGAAAGAAGTTGAGTCCGCAAATTTGCAGCATTGCAGATCTCAATTTGAACGAAACGAAAGTCGAAGCATTGCAAATCCGCAATGTTTAAGGCTTCAGTACGCCGAGGATCTCATCGACATGTCCGTTCACTTTCACCTTTGGGAATGAGCGAAGGATCCTCCCCTTCTCATCAATCACAAAGGTGCTTCGGACGATACCCATGAACTTCTTTCCGTAGAGAGATTTCTCCTGCCAGACCCCGTAAAGCTCACATACTTTGCCTTCGGAATCAGAGAGCAGCGTAAACGGAAGATCATGCTTGGCCTTGAACTTCTGGTGGCTGACAACCGAATCCTTGCTGACGCCTAGAACAACGGCATCAGACTTCTTGATGCGGGCAAAGGAGTCACGAAAGTCACAGGCCTCTTGAGTGCAGCCTGGCGTCATGTCCTTGGGATAGAAGTAGAGAACGACCTTTTTGCCTTTGAAGTCCTTCAGACTCACCTTTTCGCCGGTGTCGGACTCAAGGGTAAAAGCGGGCGCGGTATCGCCTTGCTGAAGACCTTTTACTTCTGATTTTGCTTTGGCCATACGCATACTCCCATTTCAAGCCATCCATCACATTTGAGCTCAATGGAGTTATCGCCCTCTTTCAATGACGACGCCTTGAGCATCGGGCTTTCACAATGAATGCAGTTGCCTGCGGGATGATCCAGTCGCGTGACTACGCTCAGGGTAATCGTTGGGTCAATATGAGCCGAAGAGCCTGGCATTTCAAGGTCCAGGGTTTTTGTTTCAAAGCGCGCGGTATCGTCACCAGGCTTCACGACCTGCTCTCGATGATCCAGAACCGTGGCATCCAGCGGCGATGAGGCAACCTCCTTATCCGAGACAATTGCCTGAACTCCAAGCACCGCTCCCGTTTCAGCGAGATGGCGCTTCACGGCATCTGAAAAGCGCAGATGTACGGTCAGAGGTTTAATCTCGATGGCAACCTCGTGCTGAGCTTTACCCGAGAAGTAGATCAGTCCCCCAATGACAAGCAGGAACATCACTCCCATGACGAGACGACGATCGAGTGACTTGAGTTTAGCCCACATAGCCAATCCACGCCTTCAGATAGCGACCTTCTGGAAATTCGATGCGCATCGGATGATCCGGGGCTTGCGAGCCTCGCGCGATCCAGCGCACTGAAACTTTGTTGCGATAAGCGGCCTTGCTGAGCACTTTCAAGAAGGATTCTTCTTCAAGAAGGCCTGAGCAGGAGCAGCTCACGACAAATCCGCCGCGCTTTACCATGCGAAACACCTGGGTGTTGAGCTGAAGGTACGCGTGAGTTCCTGTTGGAATGTCTTTGCGCCCCTTGATGAGCGCAGGAGGATCACTGATCACAAGATCATAGTCCTGGTCTTTGAGGGCATCCAAGCCCGTCAGCACGTCGGCTTTCATCGTTTTGCAACGCGCGCCTTCGCGCTCAACGTTCACCTTGGCGTGTTCAAGTGCGGATGCGGATGCGTCGACCACCGTCACTTCAACATCCAGTCCCATGCGTTTGAAAACGCGAGTCAGCTGCGTGCCCCATTGACCCACGTAGCAGCAGAGATCGATGATTTTGATCGTTTTGCCTTGAGCTGGCTTAAATTGCATCAGTCTCTCGGCGGCAAGCTGGATGTTCGTAGCTTGATCGAGAAAGAAGCCCGTTTTTTGTCCGCCTAAGAGATCTGTAGTGAACTCTACATACGCGGCTGGCGCTTCTTGGAAAGATAGCGCAGGCATGACTCGAATCACGGTCTTCTCAAGATCAAGTCCTTTGACGTCCTTCAGAACGCGAGGCGCTTCTTGGGGAACACCTTCGAGCTTTCTTGCGGAGATCTCGTTATCGAGAACGATTGCGGTCTTTTCCCAAGAGACTTTGGATTGGGATTTGCGAACAAAATTTTCAAGAATGCTCACCAAATTTGGCTGGAGCTTGTCCATTCCAGCGGTGTGCATTTGAACGACAAAAGCTTGGGTGTCATCGCCTGTTCTGTAGCGATCGATGATGAGGCCTGGAAGCTGATCCGCTTCTCCAAAGCAAAGGCGATGACTGTAATCGCCCAGGCCTGCTTGCTCACGGAGCTTTGAGGCGGAAAGAAGTGTTTGAGTCACTTCTTCAGGCGAGTCTGGGCGTGCGATCGCTGGATCGCGGCTCAATGCGCGAAAAGCGATCAGGGAATTAGGATTGCCGTAACCACGGGCCAAAAACTTTCCGCCAGCATCTTGAAGCTCAATGGGCGAGCCTGGCTCAATTCCCTTAGGGCTTTCTTGAAGCTCATTGGAATAAACCCAAGGGTGGCCGGCGCGAAAACGCTGATCGGCCTTAGCGCGCATGCGCCAGATCTTGATGCTCGTATTTGTGGTCATGCGCCGCAACATAGCATGGAAAGCTGGCATAAGGGAGCCGGATTTCATAGAGTGGGAAGGACCATGCAGGCCCCTTCTCCGAATCTCATTGGCACCCTCAACTGGAAAGAAATCGCAGCCTTGGCGGATCAGATCCGTCCCGAGGTCGAGGGTCTTTTCATTGACCGCATCATTGTGCCTGAACGCGCGCGCTTTCCGGGGGGCTATCTCAAAGGGGAATGGGCAATCCGCCTGACGGGCCGTCGAAGTGAAGGCGTGTTCTTGTTCAGCGTTCGCACGCGCCATCCTTATTTTACGTTTATTCCAGGCAAGGGCCCAAAGGCTGCCACGGGCGCCACTCGCTCCCCTTTCGATCTGGAGCTCTCCAAGCATCTCAAAGGTCAGAGGCTCGTGCGCTTTGAGACGCTCAATCGCGAGCGTACCCTGGTCCTTTGGTTTGATGATCTCGGGCTTGTGATCAATATGATTCCTGCGGCACCGGAGGCTTTACTCGTTCGCCGTAAGGGCGATTCGCTTTCTGTCATTACCCGCAGTCGTGCGGCTCGCGGTGATGGCTCTTTCACTTATACTTTTCCGGATGGGCTCAAGGCTCCTGAGAATCCTCCTTTTAGAGCCGAGCTTGTCTCGAACGTTCCAGTGTTTAGCAAAACTTTGGAGAGCTCGCTGGAGCTTGAGGCCTTTGAGCTTCGCTCGAATGCCGCGCTTCGTGAGATTCGTGCGCTCGATAAGCAGGCTCAAGAGCGAATGCGGCAGACAGAGACTGCCTTGCGTGAAGCTGAGAACGATCAGAACTGGCAGCGTTTTGGAGATTTGCTCAAGGCCTCGATGTATGAGCAGCCTGAGATGGTGCCTATCGATGCTGCTTTGAAAGCTTCGAAAGCCTTCAAGGGCGTCACTCATATTCGGCGGGTTCGTGATTATGAGACGGAGCAAGAGGTCGCGCTTCCGTCTGATCCAAAGCTCGATGTCTCACAACAGGTCGAAAAGTATTATCAGCTCGCACGCCGTAAAGCGCGCCGTATTGAAGAAGCGGGCTCACGTTTCTCTGGACTCAAAGAAGCCCATGAGCGTCTTGCTGGCCTTCTGGCCTCTCCTCCTCTAGCTGGAGACTGGAAAGGTCTTGAGAAGCTGGAGCGCGCTGCCTTTGGTGGCTCCGCCGGCGGAGCAGGCGCTGCAAGTGCCGAAGCTCTCGCGGGCCGGAATAAAAAATCTGGCGCCTGGCTTGGAAAGACTTTCGTTTCTAAAGATGGGCTTTCGATCTTCGTGGGCCGGAGCAAAGACGAGAACCTGGAGCTCACTTTCAAACACTCGCGCGGAAACGATATCTGGATGCATGTTCGCGGTCGCCCGGGCGCGCATCTATTGATTCCTTTGCAGCCCGGAAAATCCGCGCCGCTTGAAACACTTCTCGATGCTGCTGTTCTTTGCATCTATTACAGTGGTGGCGAAAAGTGGGGCAAAACCGAGGTTGATTACACTTTTAAGAAGTATGTGAAGCGCATCAAGGATTCGACCGAAGCCAGCTACACAAACAACAAGACCCTTATCGTTGAGCCGGAACAAGCCCGGCTCAAACGACTTTTGGGAAATTGATTTTTACAGTTCGTCTCCATTTGGGAGCACGACATTGAAAAGCCCAGAACACGATACGTCATGAATTGTTCCGCTCAGATCAAAGTAAAGTTTCACATCACAAGTAACAGTAGATTGATAGACGCCACATTCAACCGAAGGCTTAAATTTCTTCAGACTTTCAGTAATGATCTCGTCTAACTGGCTAAGCTTTTCTCGAGCGATCTGAGGAGTCGAATAAAGAACGGGCTTCCATTTTTCATTATAGAGTTGAAGGGCCGCTACTGGAGTAGACAAATAACGAGGGTCAGACTTGGCCATTTTTTCGACGCGGATCTTCGCCTCTTCCTCACTTTCTAAAAATCCTTTTTGATCTTTTACAGAGTAAAACGCTTCAAAATCATACGAAGTCTGAAGCTTGTGAGTGACTAGATCAGCATTCAGACGATCGACGAAACGAGAGGCATAATCACCGCTCACGTAATAGGGATTGTAAAAGTTGTTTTCCAGCGTCGCCTTCACCAAATAGTTAAGCTCGCTCAGCGAAATCCCTTCAGTTATCAATGCACCAAGGAGAGTCTGGGTCGAATCGGAGCTTTGAGCCTTAACAGCGTATTTTGTTAACGCATACAAATACTCATGCCAGTAGCTTAAGGCCTGATTGCTTGCAGAAAAGATGTTTGTTGGCAGCGAAAAGATTCGCGAATCATAAGCAATAAATCTGCCCGTCGGCTCGGTGAATTGACCAATAATCGTGGCCTTCACGCAGGTTTCGGTACTGAAGTTCTCAACTGAGTTCACATCGTCGATCGACTTCAATCCGTGTGCATAAGGTTTAATAGATTTGAAATATGCTTTGCCCTGCTTCAAAAGGTCATTGATAACGGGATAATAATTCTCAAATCGCTTTTCCAAGCGCTTCGAATATTGAGCCGGCGTTTCTCCCGGCCGCGACTCGATCACTCGATGAGTGACGGGCACCATGTCTTCACTTCCCATCGGGATGCTTGGAGTCTTGGCTTTGTGAACATCCAAAAGCTCAACCGAGGTGATGTGCGAGATGTCGGAGTCAGCGATAAATCCTGAGCCTGCGAGTTTTTCCTGCCTCAGGCGAGTTGCGATTGCGGAAAGATCAAAACAGACAATGGCGTTACCGCCCCCGCTGCTATCGACACCGTGGCCTGCCAGGGCAGACTGACTCATCAAAGCAAACCCGAGAAAAAGAACGGACCAACTTTTACTGACTTTCATAAAACCCCTCGTCAATTAGCGGCATCCCGTATGGGCGCCGTTATCTACCGCTCATTGCGGCGGGTCAATGACTAACCGAGCGTATTGGTAAGGGAAAGATTAAATTAATTAACTTATTCAGAGTTTGCTAAGTTATACTTAGCATATGACCGATGTCTTTGAGGCCAAGTCTTACAAGCAGTACTTGAATGACCGTTTGGATGATCCAGACGCAGGAGGAGGCCGAGGCGCAAGGGCTCGCCTCTCTCAAGCCATCGGTTGCCAAACCGCCTACACTGCTCAGGTGCTGCGAGGCTCTGCGCACTTCAGTCTCGAACAAGGCGAAGCGATCAATGAGTACTTGGGACATACCGATGAGCAGGGACGATTCTTTCTCCTTCTCATCCAACGCGATCGCGCAGGCAGCGTGAAACTTCGGCAACGATTTGAGCGCGAAATCTCGGACGTACTCTCATCGCGCTTAGCTTTGAAGAACCGCCTCGGCGTCCATCAGTCTCTCTCAGACAAAAACCAGCTTCAGTACTACAGCTCGTGGTACTACTCCGCCGTCCACGCTTTGACTTCGATTCCTGGCTTTCAATCTCCTGAGAAAATCTCGCGCCGTTTGGGAATTGATTCAGTGCGGGCCGCGCAAGCTCTCGAGTTATTACTGGAGTCGGGTTTGCTCGTTCGAGAAAAGACACGCGACGGAGAGCAACTCAAGATCGGCGTCGCGCGCATCCATCTTCCGCATGACTCGCCTTTGATCTCCAAGCATCACATCAATTGGCGCCTGCAGGCGATTCGCGCACTGGAAAAGCAAAAGCCCGAGAACTTGCACTACTCTTCCGTCATTTCCATCTCTGAGGAAGACTATGCTCGCATCCGCGAGGTCCTCGTTAAGACCCTGGAATCAATCAAGCCCATCATCCGTGACTCCAAGGAAGAGAAACTCAAAGCGCTCGCACTGGATCTTTTTGAAGTCTGAGTTGAAGTTTGAGCCGCTTCAGAAATGAAGCTCAGGCGAGATGAGAAGCTGAATGCCGCCAATCCAATACCCATGATAGCTTCCGGCCTCAAAGACGATATCAAGGCCCATGCCGAGTTTCTTTCCGTTAAAAAACGACCCGCCGCCCCCGATTCGAAAGGTTCCGCCCGTGTGGCCATCCGAGCCAATATACCCACCGAGGCCCACTCTGAAGCGGCCAGAAATCTTGTCGGAGTCCGAGCTTCCTTTTGCGACATAATCCAGCGTCGGCTCCCAGAGATTCACATGACTTGAGCTGTCGATCACCTGGTTTCCATTGTAGTAGCTTGAGCTCACCGACCCTGTCATGAACTGAAAGCCCGGCGTCAGGTAGCTGTTTTCGGCAAGATGAATGTCGACCTGCAGTCCCGCACTGAACGGAATGTAGTCATTGTAGTTTCCAGAGCCACATGCGTAATAGGGATAAACGTATGCGCAATTGTACCAACCAGAGTTGTAAAAGCTGACGCCGATTGGAATTCTTACGAGATTTTCGTACGTCTTTCCATTCTCAGTATCCTTGGCTTTAACCTGATCTTGGGGCTGGGCGTAACTGTTTTGCGCAATAGACAATAATGCCGCTGAGAGCAGAAGCAATGCGCTCAAAAAAGAAAAAGGACTTGTTCTCGATTCGCAACGGGGCATTACACCGCTCATGGGAGCAGCTGGGTGCAAATGCAAGACCCGTTGCAAACGGATGACCCGCCCAATTTACTTCAATTCATCAAAATTCAACTTTGCGAAGATAGTGACAAGTGTATCCGCCAGGATGCTTGTCGAGATACTTCTGATGATCTTCTTCAGCGCGCCAGAATTCTCCTGCCGGCACGATCTGGGTCACCACAGGCTTGCCCCAAGCATGTGACTTATCGACACGCTCTTTGACCTTCTCTGCGATCTTCTTTTGCTCAGGGGAATTAAAGAAGATCGATGAGCGATACTGAGAGCCCTTGTCGTTGCCTTGCTGATCCTTCGTTGTTGGATCGTGCATCTTAAAGAATTTGAGCAGGATATCTTCGTAAGAGACCTTCTTAGGATCAAAGAGGATCTGCACAGTCTCAGCATGACCGGTGTTCCCCTTTTTCACATCTTTGTACTGGGCATTCTTGAGATCACCACCGGTGTAGCCGACTTGCGTTTCGATCACGCCAGGAATCTGCTGAATGAGCTCTTCCATCCCCCAGAAGCATCCGCCCGCAAGCGTTGCGACTTCCCAATTCTTCTTTTGAGCAAACGGGAAGAGGTAGCGTCCGTAGCCTTGAGCCTTCATCTGATCCACTGGAATGAACTTGAGCGCTGCGGAGTTGATGCAGAATCTCGCATGCGTTGGGCCCGGACCATCATCAAAGACATGGCCAAGGTGAGAGTCCGCTTTGTTGGAGCGAACTTCGGTGCGAACCATTCCATGAGTTGCGTCGGACTTTTCTTTCACGACTTCTTTTTCAAGGGGCTGAGTAAAGCTTGGCCAGCCGGTACCGGAATCAAACTTATCGAGTGACGAGAAAAGCGGCTCACCGCTCACCACGTCGACATAGATGCCGTCTTCATGGTTGTTCCAATAGGCATTGGCAAAGGGCCGCTCGGTGCCATTCTCCTGCGTGCATTGATACTGCTCGGGCGTCAGCTTCTTTTTGAGTTCAGACGCTGCCGGCTTTTTAAAATCGTTTGCTGAGACGTCATGTGAATCTGCCATAAAGTGAGCTCCTGCAAGAAGTGCGAGACCTAGAGATAGGCCGCTGAGTAAGCGCCTGAATGGGCGCTGTGATTTGGTCGTTTGAGACATTTGGCTCATATATTTTTTGCCCCGCGTATAGTTGTGAGATCCCACTTTTACTGATCGAAATCAAATGAAAGATTACTCACAAGTATTCTCATGCTGCCCTCACCGAGGAGCCTGCTCATTTGGGACTCAGCCAGC
>JBJMMA010000188.1:0-30997 GCA_045805065.1 Bdellovibrionia bacterium
GATGGTTCCCAAAATCCAGAGATAGCTTCTTAGATCATGGTTCAAAAGTAGGCGCCGGCGATCGACCGCTTCAAGCCAGCGCGCGCGAATCCGCGGATCGTTGGATCCCAAACGCTCAAGAGCCGTCATCAAGATGCGCGAGGTCGGGAGATCCGAGTTCCGATCGCAAAGCCGCTTGAGCTCCTCGCGATCATTTCTCAAAAGCGCATTGAGTGCTTCGAGGTGAAAGGATTTCAGATCCTGCCCTAACCTGCGATAACTCCAGACTCGCTCAAAGATCACCACCCAGGAGACCAGCGAGCAAATCAAAAGCGGAACCATCACAAATCCGCCGGACCAAAGCATACTGAGAATATTATGTTGCGAGAACATTTCCTTGAAACCCTATCGATGCGCCCCTAGGATGTCAATCTTATGAAGACCATTCGCATGACTCCTGCCGTCAGCCGTGCCGCAGTGTCCACCCTTTTAGTAAGCGCCGCCCTATGTACTGTAATGTGCAGTGTAATGCTGAGCGGTTGCAGCTGCGATCGAAAGTCAGGACCTGGCGCAGAGGCTCAAACCGCTGCGCAGAAAACTCCGCAGGGAAGTCATCCTGCGTTGCAGTTCGATTATAAAAATACCTCTGAGCTTCTGATTGCCAAGTCAGATCCCGCAAGTGGGGATCGCTGGGCTGCTCGGATTCAAAGAGATGGAATTCCTTCGCCAGCCAATGAGGATTTGTGGACCATTCAGATGGGCCCTGACTCCATTGCCGCAGGAGATCGCAAGGCTCACGGAACTTTCATCCTTCACCTTCTGGACACGATTCGATCTCTGCAAGTCAAAGAAGCGCCAGTCTCTGGATCTCCCGAATCCTTTGGTCTTGCCTCCCCGCTTTTCATCCTTCGCTGGAGAGTTTCAGAGCCTCGCTCAAGCACATCCAGCGCACCCAATCCTCCCGGCACCGTGCGCGCGCAGGTTTTCAAAGAATACGAAGTCAGGCTCGGTAGCCCTGTCAAAGGAAGCGACGGGAATTTTGAAGGTCTTTACGCAAGCTTTGGTGGACTCCCTGGAAAGACCTTTATCGTTCAAGGCGCGCTGCTTCGCATGCTTGACATGATCACAAGCTTTCAGACGTTAAGACTTCCCACAGTTCTGACGATTTCAAGCGATGACGTGGATGAGATGGAAATACAAAAGCCTGCGGCAAAATCGAAGTTTTACGCCCAGCGCGAAAATGGTAAATGGGCTGACGCAAAACATCTGCCTGTCAAAGGAGATGTAGACGCGTTTCTCGAACAGGTCACGCATCTGCGCATTCTCAAGTTCATGGATGATCCAAGCGAACTCAAGAAAATGGACGCCACGCTCGCGAAGTCTCCCGCTTACACGATGACCTTCAAGGATCGTCATGGCAATCCGACCACTTTGAAACTCTATGCGCTTTCAGGCGGACAAAAGGCCTTTGCAACCTTTTCCACCCGAAAGCGACAGAGTCCAAACAGTCTGGCAATTTTTGAAGTTTACCCAGAGATCTTCAAAAACCTTTCGCTGCTTTAAGCGACTTTGAGTTGTGGCTTATCTTGATGCTGATCGAGCGGAGTATCGGCCTCGGTGATCGTCACGAATTCCTTGCTGAGAATGGCCAGGATGTCGCCGAACGAAATCAGGCCACAAGCTTTGCCCTGCTCATCCACCACAGGCATGCGGCGGACATGAGCGTTGTGCATCTTTTTAATGCAATCAAAGAGACCATCGGTCACGGATACCGTCTCAACGGACTCCGACATGATCTGCTCAACGGTGCAATCGCTGACGTCAACATTCTTGGCAATACAGCGCAGAACGATGTCACGATCTGTGACTATTCCGCGCGGCTTGTCGCCTGTAAGAACCATCACCGCACCGACGTTCCGGTCAGCCATAATCTGAGCCACATCACTCACCTTGGCGTCCGGCTCACAGGTTACAAGATCTTGCTTTCCGATAATATCGCGAATCATATGAGGAGATCCTCCTTACACTTTTGCGCGCGAAGCTCCGCCGACCTATAGGTCGGCTTGACTCTCGCGCGAGTTCCTTATTTGTTGATACAATTCAATTGGATTGGTGCATCTCCCGAGCCATAATCGGCTCATGTGACCAGGCGAGGCGTCAGCCGCGCCGAGAGGATAAAATGAAGGGGAATGGCATGGCCAACAGCTTTGAATGGGTGGTTTTTGATCTCGACGGCACATTGATTGATACCGAGCCGTCCGCCGCAAAATCAATCAAGCGCACTCTTCAAGGCTGGGGAGTGACTGTTACAGCTGAAGACGCCAGCTTTGTCACCGGTCGAACCTGGGAGAGTGCGTTTCAATATCTGTTCGCCAAATACGAACTCCCATTGCCACAAAAAGAAGCGGCGCAGAAAATTCTGGAGAACTACCGCCTCTCGCTGGAGAATGAACTGACGATTGTTCCAGGAAGCGTTGAAGCGGTTCATTCGCTTGCGGCGCGTTATCCCTTAGGCCTGGTCTCCGGATCTCATCGCAGAGAAATTCTTTGGGCTCTGGAGAAGCTTGGGATTCGCCACCATTTCAAAGTCATCTTGGGCGCAGAAGATTACCCCCGCAGCAAACCCGCTCCCGATGGCTATCTTGCGGCCATCTCAGAGATGAAATTTTCCGCACAAGGCACGCTGATTTTCGAAGATTCTCATGCAGGCATCGCGTCAGCGCGCGCTGCAGGAGCCTGGGTCGTTGCGATCACAGGAACCAATCACTTTCGACAAGACGTTTCGCAAGCGCATCATCACATTCCAGATCTCTCGGAAGTCACGGCGGACTGGGTCAAAGATTTGGGAAAAAAACTTCGCGATTCCTAAAAAGCTGTGCAATCTTAGGGTGACATATGAATAAAGCCACACTCGCAATTATTGCAATCGTAGTTGTCGCAGTTGGAGCCTGGATCTCGATGAAATCTTCTGAGAAGAAGACCGAAGATCAAGCTCAAACGCAGCCAGTTTCTGCAGCATCGCCTGCAGCAGCTGCATCTGCAGCTCCAGCAGCAGCCACCACCGTCGCTCCAGTGACTGAACTTAAAATTGAAGATCAAGTCGTTGGAACCGGCGCTGAAGCTGGTCCCGGAAAAATGGTTTCGGTTCACTACACCGGAACGCTGACCGACGGATCGAAGTTTGATTCATCGCTCGATCGAAACCAGCCTTTTTCGTTTCGCATGAGCAAGGATCCTGCATCTCGGCAAGTGATCGAAGGATGGGAAAAGGGCCTGACGGGAATGAAAGTCGGCGGCAAGCGCCGTTTGATCATTCCTCCGCAGATGGCTTACGGCCCAGAAGGTCGCCCTCCTGTGATTCCACCGAACGCAACTCTGGTATTCGACATTCAGCTTCTGAGTGTCGCCGACTAACGTAGTTTTTTTCACTTAACATCAAAAGGAGAAGAGTATGGAAAACCAAGAAAACACCACTGCAGGCGGCGAAGAAGGCGGAGAAATCCTCGTTGTCGCTTCCAAGATCAAGAACTACATCCGCACCCAATCCAGCATGAATACCTCTTCTGCTGTGATGGATGCTCTTTCCCGCAAGATCCGCAAAATGTGCGATCAAGCAATTGAGCACGCCAAGCAAGACGGCCGCAAGACCGTCATGGATCGCGATTTTCCAGTCTGATTGATTTTTAATCTGGCTTCGGGGCTCGATATTTCTGGGCGAGCCCCAAATTTTTTTAGAATTTTTCAAACCTCCTCTAACCCACCTTCCCGCTGAGGTCTCCCTTGGCAAAAACCAAAAAATCCAGCACCACTCTTCAAGGCTCCCGCGGATATCTCCATGGATATTCCAAGGAAGAACAAGATCGCCTATACAAGCAAGCGCGCTTTCTTGAAGGCAACGTCTACAGCAGTGTCGACTTCTCTACTCAAAATCAGATCCTTGAAGTGGGATGCGGCGTAGGCGCGCAGACTGCGATTCTGCTGGAGCGGTTTCCCAATCTGAAAATCCAAGGCATCGATGCCTCAGCCAAGCAGATCGCGCGGGCAAAGGATTATTTTAAAAAGCACTCGGCCAAGAACCGAGTCAAATTCGACATTGGCGATGCGCTTCATATGCCTTACGCTGATAACAGTTTCGATGGCGCTTTCATTTGCTGGTTCTTGGAACACGTTCAGCGCCCCATCGACATTCTTCGCGAGACTCGCAGAACGCTCAAGCCCGGAAGCACGATTTTTTGCTCCGAAGTTCTGAACGCGACTCTTTATCTTCATCCTTACAGCCCGGCGACTCTTCAATACTGGTTCGCTTTCAACGATCATCAATGGAACTTGGGCGGCGATCCTTTTGTCGGAGCAAAGCTTGCAAACTATTTGATGGCTGCGGGCTTTCAAAACGTCACAACCGAAGTCAAAACTCTCTTTTACGATAACCGTGCGCCTAAGCGTCGTGCGGAGGTGATTGAGTATTGGACCAGCCTGCTTCTGAGCGGTGCTCCTGGCCTTCTGGAAGCCGGCAAAACAACGGTTGAGACGGTCGAAGCCATGCAGCGTGAGCTCGGGCACCTCAAGAACGATCCGGACTCCGTTTTCTTTTATTCCTGGATGCAGGCCAAGGCACAGGCTTTTTAATCATGCGCGAAATCTCAGTCAGCAAACCCGCACTCAAAGCAATCTTCGAACACCTCGGTGGCGCCATCCGTGGAGAAGAAAAGCTTCGCGCGATTCTCAAAGACTTCTATCACCGCATGTCTCAGGACATTCTGATCGGCTTCTTCTTTGATGGAAAAGATCTCGATCAGATCGCTGAAATGCAGAAGGCCTTTCTCATGCGTGCGATGGGCGCTGCCCCTTCTTACTCAGGAAAGCCCCCTGCCAAGGCCCACGACTCGCTCGCGCCGATTCTCGCGGGCCACTTTGATCGCAGGCTTCGCATCCTCGAAGATACGCTTGCTGCCCATGGCGTGAACGCTGAGGATATCCGCACCTGGATCGAGTTTGAAAGCGCTTTCCGCGACGGGATTCAAGGCGAAGAAGGCTCTTACGTAAAGAACCCCTGAAAGTCGATTCCATCCTTCTAAGCGACAATCCTTGTGCGTTTCTGATCGCTTCTCACCCTAACAATTGCACCAGATCTACTGCGACATTTTGAACGAACGTTGTCTAGCAAGCATTCTCATAATGGACGGCATTAAGTGAGCACTCCCAAAAGGCCTGCGACAATTCAATTGACCCGTCGCAGCAAGAATGTCAAAAGCAGTCCCTCATGAAGAACAGTAAGCCTCTTTTTCCCGTGCTCTCTCTACTCACGCTGGCTGTGGGAATGGCAATTTCATGTCCATCGTATGGAATATTCGATCCCAAAAACGAGTTTACTGTAGATGCTGGCAAGTTTCCCTTTAGCCAAATCGTTCGATTAAAGATCGACTTTAAAGATGGGCATCATGGATTCTGCAGTGGCGCAATCATTAGCCCCAAACTCGTACTAACGGCAGTTCATTGTGTGTTCGACTCGTCTGATAGTATTCAGCAGGTCACCGAGATGCGCACAGGCCTAATTTCTCAGAAGCCTATCGCTGGGAATGCCTATTCCCTGGGGTCCGGTGGGTATCGAGTTGTCGGCGATGTGGCCTTCATATATTTTTCTGACGCGAACTTTGCGGAACCATTTTTGGATATTGATTTTACAAGCGAAGTTCACTCAGAAACGGGAATCCAAGCACTTGCAACCGGCTATGGCGCTCACATTGATCCCGTAAAAATCTCAGAAGTGGATGGCAATCTTCGCGCACATGAATGTCGGGTCGAGCTATCGGTGAATTCGATAGGCTCTAAATCAAGTTGCGGCTTGAGACCTGGTGATTCTGGCGCGCCGTTGATTATTGGAAACTCAATAGTTGGAGTGGCATCAACAGAGGATGGCATGTTTAGTTCCGAGAGCTGGGCCCGCATTGAAATATCAAAAGCCTTCGATACCAAGAAATACGCAGACAAGATCGTAAGCAATCTTGATAGACTTGGAAACCAACTCAAAGAAGTCGGCTACGAACGCAACGTTCAATGCAAGTGCGACCTCAAAACATACGAAGTAAAGACACGTTGGTTTTCAAGTGAACAGTATCTCAATGAAACAGGCTCTAAAGTCGAAACTCTATCGCTTACTCGAATAGGAGCGTCTGAGTCGTTATGCAAAATCATTGAGTATAAGCAGGACTGGAATAGTCTGAGCAGCCGTGAGAACTGCATTCCAGTTAATCTCTGATTGTTTAGCCTTCTGATAATTTTAGCTTGAAATAGGCGACCTTCACTTCCATTCCCAGCACGGTCTGAGCGGAAGCTCGTGTTCAACTCACTTGGTCCTGGTCAGACTTGTCACGAGGAGCTGCTTAAGTTAGGAATACGGAATGAAAGCTAAAAGCCCAATTCCTGCTAAATACAACCGGGTTATGCCATACATTACGATTTCGAACGCTTTGAATTTTGTGAACTTCACGAAGACCGTCTTTGACGCTCAGGAGATGACTCGAATGGGTCCTCCCGGCGGCAAAATTATGCACGGTGAAATCAAGATCGCTGACTCGGTAGTGATGTTCTGCGATGCCAGCTATGATAATCCGGCCGAATCAGTTTGTCTGATGGTCTACGTTGAAAATGTTGATGAGACTTACAAAAAAGCGCTAGCTGCAGGCGCCAAATCGCGTAGTGAACCAATTAACCAGTTCTACGGCGATCGGATTGCAAAAATTCAAGATCCGAGCGGAG
This sequence comes from Bdellovibrionia bacterium, assembly GCA_045805065.1. Classification (GTDB taxonomy): domain Bacteria; phylum Bdellovibrionota; class UBA1018; order UBA1018; family UBA1018; genus CAZCBS01. Next base: position 6,736 of record JBJMMA010000188.1, read on the forward strand.
TTCATTGGGCGATTTCTTCACGGATGGAAGACCTGACGGAGGAAGAAATGCGGCAGCGAGCTCGCGGAAATCAATAGCGATCATCGAGCACTTAGTATTTAAACGAGACACGATTGGAAACATGCTCCAATCCGCCTCAAGCTTATTTCTCTGAACTGACCGGAAATCTTTTGCCTTACAGGACAGGTCCGATTGTCCGGTCTGGCCGACTCCGGTACTGACACGCTCAGTGCCGACATTCTGAGGATATCCGCACCTATGCAAACAATACCCTCAATTGGTCACGAATTCTTCTGAGACGGAATTGGAATTTTTATCTATACTGAGTAGAAGGAGATCAAAACCATGCGCGCACTGGCCCTTTTAAGCCTTACTCTTTTGACCGCTTCCCCACTATTCAGCTCTTCCGCTTTCGCTGGCGAGAACTGCAAATGCACCAAGAAATGCATGACCTCATGCGAGAAAGGCAATTCCAAGAATTGCCACTGCAAGGCATGCGAATGCTCCAAGAACAAGAAGTGCTCTGAGTCTGAAGGCCAGTGCAAGGCAGAGCACGACGATAAGGCTTGAGCCTCGTTAGCAAAGTTTCAAAACAAGAGAGCCCACCGGATGAGGAATTTTATACCTACCCGGTGGGCTCTTTGCTTTAGTTGAGAGCGACTTTGTCGATATCGGAAACCAAGCCAAAGTCTTCACGAATCTGGCTCATCTTCCCTTCAATTGTCACTCGATCACCCGGACGAATCCATGTGCCCCGAATCGATGCGTGCCGAGGGCTCCTTCCGTCTTCAATTCCAATCACTGTTGGAAGCTCTAAATCCATTCCGCTCGCGTGCACAATGACACCCCAATAGTTTATGGGAGCCATGGTTATGGGCGCGATTCCTTTGCGCTGCACGAACTCAACCGTGCCTTGAATACGTGCGGACTTGGGAGCCGTACTCGGTGACGCAGCCAATGCCGGCAGAGCGAGTGCTGCTTGCAACAAGACAAATAATGTCGTTACTTTTGATTTCTTCATTTTTATCTCCTAATTCAGTTTCGTAAATGCTTTGACGTAAATGCCTTTGGCATTTACTGCGTGCAGCACAACGCGAACGCGGCAATGTTATCGGCGTTATTTGCGGTACTGACGCAGGTCCATCCCGTTGCACTTGTTCCCGGACTTGTGCTGGTGCCAGTCGCGGGAATAGGAACGCCGGTAGGAGCATCGGTACGAAGGTTTCCGTTATCCTGATCGCATCCACCAGAGATCGCGAAGGATCCGGCAGCGCACGTCGCAGTAGCAGTCTGCTGACTCCGTGCAGTTACAACCCATGAACAATTGCCGAAGTTACCCGTGGCTCCAGTTGCTCCAGTTGCTCCAGTTGCTCCAGTTGCTCCAGTTGCTCCAGTTGCTCCAGTTGCTCCGGTTGCCCCCGTAGCTCCAGCTGCGCCAGTAGCTCCAGTAGCTCCAGTTGCACCTGCGGCACCTGTCGCACCGGTTGCTCCAGCAGGACCGGTTGGGCCCTGAGCTCCAGTCCCACCTGCGGCGCCCGTCGCGCCGGTTGCTCCAGCAGGCCCAGTAGGGCCCTGTGGCCCAGTAGGACCTTGTGGACCTGTTGGTCCTTGCGGACCGGTTGGACCAGTAGGTCCTGTGACTGGGCAACAGCAATCACCGCCCCCCATCGCATGACCTGTTTCGCAACAGCTGTGGCCTTGGGCCTGAATTGCGCCCGTGTTGCAGCAATCTCCACAGTGGCCATGACTTTCGGCTGTAGCATCTGGCGCACTTGAACCGCTCAAACTTGCCCAGTGGCGTGCAACTAATCGTTGGAAACTGAAATGATCTGACTGCGTTGTGTTTTGTGACTCACTTGCGAGTGCCTGAATTGCGATGCTGGATGCTAACACGGTGAAGACCAGGCAAAAATATTTACTGACGCGAAATCCCCGACTCTCTTTCCACTTCTTTTTCTTATTTTCCATTGAATCCCCCTAGTATGAGCAATCACTAAATTCCTCACCTCGCTCTCGGACCGTCGTCGGCCAGAGCAATCTGCGGACCATGATGCAACTTGCTCGGCAAAGTTTTTGCTAAAGGCCCGCTCAGCTTTTCTTGCGGGGGAAACAAGCCATGCGGCGCAAAATCGCGATTCTGATTCCGGCATACAATGAAGCCAAGAGCATCGAGTCGGTTCTACAAGAAGTGTTTAAGTTGAGCATGACTCGGCCGGAATGGGAGATCCTTCCCATCGTGGTGAATGACGGCTCCAGTGACGGGACTGAAAGCGTGCTCAAACGCATCGCGCACCGTTACAGCGCTTATGTGATTCACTTTCCTTTAAACCTGGGAATTGGATGCGCGATCCAGGCAGGACTCCGAGTCGCCGTGACGTGGGGAGCTGACATCGCACTTCAGCTTGACGGCGATGGGCAACATCCCGCGGATCAAATCCCAGTGATCGTACAACCTATCCTGAATCATCAATGCGATGTGACGGTGGGATCACGCTATCTTCATGGGGGTGGAGGCAACGTCTCCACCTCAGCAAGGCAGCTTGGCACTTTATTCTTCTCCCGGCTTCTCAAAACGCTAGTGGGCGTTGAAATCAAGGACACTACGAGCGGATTTCGCGCTTTTAATCGCCAGGCCATGGAGTACCTCGCGCACTGCTACCCCGATGATTATGCTGAAGTCGAAGCCTACGTTCTTCTGGCTCGCAAGCGCTTGACCATCCTGGAGGTTCCAGTCCGAATGCGACCCAGGACGCAAGGACGCTCAAGCATCACGCCGCTGCGTTGCGCGTACTATATGATCAAAGTAGCGTTTGCCGCGATCATTGGCCTGGTTCGCGAACTTCCGCTTCAAATCGAAGCGCGTCAGGAGTCAGAAGTTGGCTAACGATTATCGTTTTCGAATCGAGTTCTGGGCGATTACGGGGTGCATTCTGCTGGTTGGAGCCATCATAGAGCTGGTCAGGCGCAATCAACTCAAAGAGCGCTATTCCTTCCTGTGGTTTGCCACAGCTGCAGTCCTTTGTGGTTTTGCACTCAGGCGAGACTGGCTCGAAGACTTCGCTCAGATCATGGGAGTGTACTATCCGCCCACTGCCCTTTTTCTGGTTTTGGTTTTCTTCATGATGCTCATCTTGATCCATTTCTCGACTGCGATCAGTCGTTTGCTTTCGGATCGACAAGCACTCACTCAAAGCGTTGGAATGCTGGAAGCTCGCATCCGAGAACTTGAGAGCACAAGACAGGGGCCAGGCGTTACGTCTCCGATTGACCCGGCTGCCAGTCTCTAAACGGCGAAGGCCAGGTATTGTCTTCTTCACCATCCACGATGGCGCGCTGCCTTGGGTCCATTCTGCGAAGGATCTCATGGTACGGCTTTTTCTTTTTCACAAGCTCATCGACGAGCGAGAAAGCTCCGTCTCCCATCCTGGCAAAGTAGACAGACACTGAGTTTGTGATGATGTCGAGATACTTGCTCACAGGCGCCTGAGGGGTTGCTGCAGCGTGCGCCGCAAAAAGCTCTTCATTCACATAGGTGAATGTGTCGCAGCCATTCACAAAAAAGATCTGATACTTTTTAGGTTTAAAGATCGCGTTTTTGATCAGCACGTCGATATTGTCGCCGAGTCCTGCATGTCCGCTGTAAATAATGACGTCTGAGTCCTGACTGCGCTGTTGGTACCAATTGATAAACGATTGGCCAACATGAGTGAGAACCTTGACGAGTTTCAGATGGACCTCAAGTGCGTCATCACCAAAACGCCATGAAAGCCTCAAGGCCTGACGATCCCCTTCTTCAGCCACGCGCGGCTGGCCAAAGCGATTCACCAGCATGGCATAGAAGCTATTGTAAGCCCGGACACCTTCATCTTCAGCGCCTGCCTCAGGCTTTACCTTGCCAAAGATCGCGGTGACCGTGAGCTTATGATCTTCCCAAAGCTTGTCATACTCAGGGTATTTGTCGCGCGTATTGGTCCCGTTTTCGACAAAGCGCATAGGAAATCTGACAACCCATCCTTTTTCGCGCTCAAGTTCATGATCTGACGCATGCGACATCGGGCAAGTGTCCAAACTAGGATAAAAGAAGTAAAAGTAACCGCGGCGCTCCGCCTCGGGATCGTTCGTGCAGGCGTGAAAATAACGATTCACAAAAGACTTCAATCCACTCTCGTCTCCGCGCGCAGGAAGAATCATTTCCTGCTCCGAGGGCATCTCCTCTTTGCGACTCCAGGCAATGTGTCCTTGCGCCTTGTAATGCACGGGAACAAGACTCGTGTCCTCGTCCAGTGGATCGACCTTCCCTACTTCAACTTTGAACCAGGAGAGCTTTGGCGCGGCATCATTCCAGTTGAGTTGCCCTAGAGTGTACATGAGTTGCTCACGAATCAGAGACTCATAGCTCGTCGCACTGGTGCCAGGCTTAACGAGGATCACTCCATCATCAATGGTCCCTTCAATGACCTTTTGCGTGACCGAGTCATAGGGAGGCACCACTGCTTGCGCAGGACTTGCGCAAACCGCGGCGCACACGAACGCAAATGCACTTACACATAAGAGAACGAACCTGGATCGCTTCATATTAGCTTCCTCAGGGCAGCATCGGATTTGATTTGTATCGCGATGCTGCTCGCTGCAAGCTAAACGCCAAATGGCAAAAGGTTCAAAAGGTCGTCCCGACCTTTTGGTGGCGCATGTGCGTCGAAGCCTGAGATTCGGACTCCTGAACTAGAAAAGGTGCCACGTACCTTTAAATGTACGTGGCACCTTGCATGATTTCGTCAGACCTAGAGTTTCTAGTATTTAAGGACGAACGATCACTTCGTCCAACGGGTAGGCAGCCTGGAAGCTTCCTTCCATGGCGTGTACGTAGCTGTAACCTTGATTAATCGCCACGGTAACAGAGAGCTTGGTCATAAGACTCGTGCTATCCAAAGTTTGCTTGATCGTCGTCAGAGCACCGATGGCTTGCGCCTTGTTTCGCGACAGATAGGCCTCAAGGGCAGCGGAGCGTTCAGCGCGAGTTGCTGAACGAAGCTGAATCATGATGTTGCCATAGCCTTTCAAGAAGCTGACAAACGTATTGGCTGCATTCAGGGCCGCTTGATCGCTCGCAGGGTTGCTAGCTTGGCTTGGTCGAAAGTAGTCGCTAGCGTAGACTCCTTTGAATTGAACATCCCCTGTATCGGAGAAAATCATTCTCTCGTCAGGTCCAGAGTTGTAATGACCATAGATCTGCGGAACGTACATGGGTCTGACGTTCGCATCGGAAACAATAATCGCTCCAGATCGGACGAACTCACATTGCATGTACTGAGCAAAGTCGTAGGCGCGAAAACTAGAAATAACGGAGCCAATGTCATCCCAGTTGACCGACGAGGTTTTAATGACATTACCATCGCAGTTATTCAGGCTCCAGCCCGTGCGAACCCTTAAGGTATCAGACCTACTGTTCAAGAAAGTCGTGAAAAACGGAGACTTAACCCGCATTTCTGTAACCAAATTTTTTCCATCCAAACTGAGTTGGACGAAATAGAGCGAGGACACAAAAGTCTCGTCGTGGGTGGGACCATGCCAATAAAATTCAAAGAGCGAAAACAAGGTATTTTGTTGATCCAGAACTTGCTTCTTATAAGGAGAACCTAAGTAATGAATAGAAGACGCTCCAAGTGAAGGCAGAAGATCGCCTGCAAACGCTCCAGCACTCATCAGCAACATCAACAAAGATAAAATCGATTGCTTTTTCATGATTAAAATTCTTTCTCGTTAGAGCGGTTTACGGATCTCGTAAAAGTATCCGGACGAGTCCTTTTCAATAAAGCAGCGAGCACCGAACCAGGAAGGCTGCCTGAGCGCGCTTTCTGCGAGCTTCAATGAGCAAGCCTCCATCGCTTGATCAGCATCTGGATAAACAAGTGATCCAAACTGACCATCGAGAAACTTCAAACTCGAGAACACCGTCTGCCACTGCGTTTGAGCAGGCTTGGCAATTCCAAAGACGGCTAGCCCGTACGCGGATTCAAACCGATGGTAACCCCGCGGGATGCGCTTTTCGATATAGGAGCAATACACAAGCTTGTAGTCTTCGGCGTACACGCTCTTTTGGTAAGAGCACTGATCAAGAGCGCTCTCCTCACTCAAGCCCGTCAACCCTTGATCATAGTAACGGCTGTAGAGAAGACTTGCCTCGGGCAGAGCTTTCGAATCCACCTCTGCCTTCAGAGTCGCGCTCACATGGTAATCCCCCGTCTTTTCGATGCGAGCCAAGCTCAACACTTCGTGGAGTGCCAGGCGCGATTTGACGAAGGAAGACTTGAGCTTGAGCCAGCGTTGGCGCTGAATCGTGACCGTTCTCTGACTTGGGTCATTGGTCGCGGCAGAGTCTTGAGACTCGCCCAATCCAATGTCCACAGGCAAAGAAGTGTCGACGACCACATACTTCGCTTGATCCAACATCTCGCGAAGCTTTTGCCAGTCTTCCGAACGGAGGGCAGAAACAGGCAACGAGGCTACGCCCTGCGCAGCGCTTGCCTGAAAATCCAATCCCACTTCGTCCCCGCCGCCACTGCTTCCCGGGCCAGCAAGCGCAGACAGGCTCATCAGCAGTGCCGCACTCGTTAAACTAGCCAGACTTATCCGACTCATTTCATACCCCTTTGTGACCATCCGCTTCATACAACCTGGCACCCAACCCGACAAGCGGATCTCCGTGAAGGGCCCTATCTTTCTGAGAGGTTTTATAAGCGGGAGAACGAGTGAAGGGTAGAATATAGATATTACAAAGTTACGAATTTTGTAATATTTAGTTACGAATGGACGCACCCAGCATCTTTTCTTATCAAGACTACCGAGACTTCCTTCAAGCCCTGATTTCTTCGCAGTCTGAGTCCTGGGGACTCATTACGAAGATGGCCAAGGCAGCTCAGTGTCAGCGCCCCTACCTTTCAAAGGTTCTTAAAGGCGAAGCTCAACTCACCCCTTCTCAGGCATTTGGATTGGCTAAGTTCTGGAAGCTCAATGGATCGGAGACAGAATACTTTTTAGGACTACTCGAAGCTGAGCGCGCAGGCTCGGGCGACTACCGCGAATATATCCAGCGCAAGAACTCAGCATTGAGAAAGTCCCAGGAAGATCTCTCTAAACGAGTCAACCGAAAATCCGCTCCCATAGCGCAAGACGAAGTCACCTACTATTCAGCCTGGCACTGGTCCGCGATTCACATCCTGGTCAGCATTCCAGAGTTTCAGACTGTGGATGCGATCGCACGGAAACTCTCGCTTTCTACCAGCATTGTAGAATCAACGTTGAAGCGTCTGGAAGAGTACGGCTTTGTGAAAAAAGAGTCCAGTCGGTGGAAATACGACGCCAGCGAGAGACACATCTCAAAGAACTCACCTCTTTCAGCCCTTCATCACGCTAACTGGCGCAACCGCGCGGTCCTGGACGCACAAGACCCTGCTCAGGACAGCGTTCATTTCACCGTCGTTCAGACCCTGAGCCGCGCCGACTATCAGCATTTGAAGCAAATGCTTTTAGACTTTATTGAGCGCACCTCAAGAGTCGCAGGGCCTTCGAACCCCGAAGAAATGATGTGCCTGAGCTGCGATTTGTTTAAGTCTTGAAAACAGAAAAGGCCCCGCACCCATCACGGTACGAAGCCCTCTCTTTAAATGACGCACATCTCAACCCAAAGGTCGGGACGACCTTTTAGCGAAGGAAAAGAACTTTCCGAGAGAGAAGAACACGGTTGTCGGCAATAGAAACTGAATCCAATAAAGATTAAAGCCCTCTTTTAATAAGTTAATGAGAGCTATACCGCCGGGAAAAATCAAACTGACGATTGCTAACCCGTAAAATATCTTTTTCACAGTTATCTAAAAAAGAAACACACTTGCCGCATGGATGTCCAGGAAACGTAAAAACAAAAGGGCCCGCACACCTTAAGGCATGGGGGCCCTCTCTTTAAATGACGCGTTCCTCTACCAAATGGAGCCGGATACGTTTTATTTATGGAGTTCGAAGAGATCCACGTGGCCATTATCAAGGGAGTGACTTACTTCTCGTGAATAAGCATCTCGGTACGAATAAATATGTAATGACCGACCCATTGACGTTTTATCCAAATAATAGAGGATCATATTAGCCTCGAATTGATCCCCGTTGAATAACTCCACCAAACGAATCGTGTCACTCTTAAAGCCCGACGGTCTGGAATCCATTATCTCGAACCTGCTATCAATCGCTTTGAAAGTCCGCACGGAACAGTCACTGTGATCCAGCGTATAGAAGGTTCCGAAGACCGTCCCATTCGCTTCGGGACCATCCAGCCCCCCCTTCCTGACCAGATCTTCAAAAGCTCCGTTCGCCGTATAGATATGCGCATCACAAAGGTAGCGCGACAGAACTTTCGAAGACATTTCATTGCGGCGATCCGGACTAAAAACCGCACTCACAACGTCTGAAATCGTCTCCGTATTTCCCAGCTTCCGAATGGAATTCGTATCGAAATAGAGACGGATCAGGGCCTCATGAAGAAGGAGCGACGCGATATCGCGATCCGTATAGAGCTCCAAAATATTGCGATCTACAAGTACTGTAAAATCATCCTTGAATTGCAAAGCCACTCTTCTTATCTCGCCCTGAACTGCTTTATGCAGATAGATAACTCCGGCATCATCCAGAGCAGGGAGTTCATGGGGAACTTTATAGAATTTCAATTTATTGAGTGCACCAAGAATGGCGGACTCCGTCGTCGCACTCCTGTCATTTGACAAATTGTTATAGAATACAGTTGTCTTCGAGAATGCAGTCTCTTTCTTCAGAAGATTTTTGAGGTAGTCCATCCCTCTGCTTTCATCCAAGTCATAGATCTCGCGATTTGGGATTTTTGCGAGATCCAAAGCATGGGCCTCTCGTCCATTCATCACAGCACCGCCGCCGCCCGTGGATCCAGGTCCAGCTTCAGCGATACCGCTTCCCAACAATGAGAGAGCGATGAACGAAACCATCATCAACTTCTTCGAATGCATATTTAGATACTCTCCAATACCTGACTGGTTCTATACTCTATTATTCGCACCGGCAAGTTCAATCCGGCAACTTCTGCGGCGCGTTATGTCATGAATATATCGAGGTAAATAGATTTTTATTATTTCGTATATCGATGTTCCGATACAATATATAACGATGAGTGCACCCGTCTGGAGCTTTAAAAGCTATAAAGACTTCCTCAATACTCTGATCCACGAAGGGCAACGAGGGCTGATTTCTCGACTGGCTGAAGCGGCGGGATGCCAAAGGTCTTACCTATCAAACGTGCTCAGAACCCATATTCACCTGGTTCCCGACCAGGCCTTTGGAATATGCCGCTATTTAGGCTTTGATCCATCCGAAACGAGTTACTTTCTGTTGCTACTAGAAAAGGAAAGAGCCGCGACTCCGACGTATCGTCAGCATCTTGAGGAAAAAATCACGATTCTCCAAAAGGAGCGTGAAGATCTTGCTCAACGACTTGAGCGAAAACCACTCCAGTCAGATGCCGATCAACTCATCTATTATTCGGCCTGGCACTACGCTGCCATTCACATCCTCGTAAGCATCCCCAAGTTTCAATCGGTTCCAGCCATTTGCCAGGCTCTGGGAATCGATTCAGAATTGGTCCACAAAACCCTCACAGAACTTGCCAGAATGGGTCTTGTTCAGCGCTTAGGTTCTCGATGGTCGTTTTCATCGGGAGATATTCATATCCCAAAGAACTCTCCCCTGGTTTCCCTTCACCACAACAACTGGCGACAAAAAGCCGTATTACGCTCTCAAGCTCGGGGCGATGGCATTCACTTCACAATGGTTCAATCCGTGAGTACACGCGTGGCGGATGAAATTAAGGAAAAAGTGTTGAAACTGATCGATGAAGCGAACGCTCTCGCCGGGCCATCGGAACCAGAAGAGCTGATCTACTTCGGCATTGATCAGTACAAGATTACGTAAAAAACAAAAAGGGCCCCGCACCCATCAAGGTACGAAGCCCTCTCTTTAAATGACGCGCTCCTCTACCAAATGGAGCCGGATACGTTTTATACGAAATCGCCGCGCTTGATCTTCTCGACGATGATCTTCTCAGGCATCGTCGGATCGCGTGGATCGACCGTGAAGAACGCTTGCTGCTCACAACGGCGCTTGTTCTTCAGAAGCCAATGAAGGATCTGAGACAGGCCCTTGTTGCGCTTGTCCTGGAAGAACGGATCGTTCTTCAGAGCGTCTGCGGCTTTTTTCAAAGCGCGAACTTCCTGAGCGTCGTTCTCTTTCACCGGATAGTCGTTGAGATCGTACCTTTTGATGTCTTCAGGAAGAACGCCCAAGAAACGGACATCTGGGGCCGAGTAATCCGAGTTACGGATCAAGCTCGCAGCGGATCCTGCCTTCAGCGTACGGAAAATGTTTTGCATCGTGTACGCGTCAAGATCTCCGAAGAAGTACAGAGGTACTTTGAGCTGATCTTGAATGAGCTTACACCAGCCACGAACCGCGTTGGATGGAACGCCTTGAGCACCCATCAGAATGCAGTTGTGACGCTTCGTGAAGCCGTTAGCCACCAAGGTGTTGGCCGTACCTTCCGACTCGACGATCAAGCCGAAGTCGATCTTCTTCTTGGCCGAAAGCTTCAAGTTCTGCGGACGGTTTTTAGGTTGGAATGGCGAAGTACCCAGACGGGACAAATCAACCACTGCGCTATCACCATCTGGAAGCGTTTCCGTCACGACAAGCTGCTGTGAGTACGTCTGACCACCGCGGTCGTTGGCGTAACAGTTGAGCTCTTCTCGATAGCACTCGAGCATTTCGCAGATGAAATCGATGATTTCATCGCTTTCGTCCTGATCCGCAAAATCGAGAGGCTTCAACATCGAATTGTGCTTAATTTCACCTTTGCTGATGTAATAAAGCTCGCGCTTCGTGTTGACTGCGCCCGTGTCGATATTTCTGAGAAGAATCTCGAGCATGAAAACCGCGCGAGACATCTTCTTCACGGAGCTGACGTTCAGCTCCGTTGCCACTTTCTTATCGCCAGGAGTCAGATAACCGACCTTATGGTTATAGACCGAGTTATCGAGTGAGCATTTCGTTGCGTAAAGAACCGGGCGCTTGGCGCGCTCGAGGTCCGCAAGAAGCCTGCTGCAAAGATCCTTGGAGAGCTTTGGAATCAGTTGATCTGAGTTACGACTGCGTGTTGCTGTGGCCATTAAACGACGGCCTCCTCTTTAGTAGATTTTGCTTTGCCTTTAGCTTTGGCTGCAGGCTTTGCTGCGCCTTTGGCTGGAGCTTTCTTGGACTTCGATTTGGACGAGGTCTTCTCTTCAACCTCTTCTTCCATCTCATGGACATCAATTGCGTCTGGCGCTCCATCAACGGATTGCCCGTCTCCAAGCTTTGCGCCTTCTTTCCCTTTTTGAGCCTCAAGAGCGGCGCTTGCGCTCGCAAGCTCCTGCTCAGTGGCCTTGGCATCGCGTCCCAGGATCTTGAGAAGTCCTTCTTCTGCCTTCTTCTTGCGCGTATCCGGCGCTTCAGTGATGCGGCAGAGACCTTCCACCAGGATCGGGCCGAATTGCTCGATATGGCGAATCTTCTCCTCAAGCTCATTGGCCTTGGCTTCCTGGCGAATATGCTTCGAAAGCTTTTGACCGGCTTGAATCAGAGCGAGACGGATTTCCGCGACCAGCTCATCGGAGCCATCGATCGTTTCTTTGGATGCGTTCTTGAACTTGATGAACGGCGAAACGACGCTGACCGCGATGATGTACGGGCCTTGAGGGAGTGAATCCTTGGGCTGAGCAAGCCCGTAGGAGCGCCAGTTCACCGACTCAATCGCGTGAACGATCGCGCAGGCTGACTTATCAAACTGCAGCGGCACGCGGTTGGCGAAACGAAGAACTTGGACGGCGCTTTCAGCCTCAAGTGCCTTATCTTCCAGACGGGCAACCGCGACTTCGATCTGCACCGGCTTGAAATCGGCAATCGTCGGCTTACGAGACACAACCGAGAAGAAGTCGATCGCACCCAGACGCTTGATGGACTTTGCCATCGCCTCTTCGCCGATCGAAAGAACCGACTTGGTCGATGGAGCATTGAGCTTCTGGTTTTGAATCGCGACGAAGAGTTCCTTGAACTCAGTTTCATTCAAGGCATCAACGGACTTTTCAAGAAGAGCCTTCTTAAGTCCTGCCTTGACGAGATCGTTCAGGACGCCTTCATGAATCCGGGAGAAGCCCTTCTTGAGCCATTGATTGACCTTCACGCGGCCAAAGAGATGGGAGTGAGCGATAAACTCACCGAGCTTCATGGTATGAGGATGCGGCTCAGTCGCTTCAGGAATCTCAGGCAGCACATGAGTGACGCGCTCAACGGTCACAGGCTCCGAATCAGGAAGCTGATAAGTGAGCGTCAGATGCGGGTTCACCAGGGTCGTTCCGTTGAGGTAGCTGATGAGGCCTGCTTCGCCGTTCAGCTGAATACGACCATCGATCACGAACTCAACAGCTGTTCCGTTCGGGCGATCCCAGTCGATCGTCTCGCGCTGCTTCATCACGCCGCGATTGTGTTTGATATCGACTTCAACGATGCCAGACACGGCCTTGCGCATCGCCTTGGTCTTGGAAATGACTCTGGCACCGGTCGCGCTCGTGAGCTGCGCCCAGGTGGTTGCTGCGGAAATCCCGATCCCTTGCTGACCGCGAGAACAACGTCCGCGACCGAACTTAGAGGATGCGAGGTACTCACCAAAGACCTTTGGAATGTCGTCGGTATCGATTCCAGGGCCGTTGTCTTCAACACGGATCCGGATCTGATCCGAGTTCTTCAACGATCCTGAGCCGACCTTCTCAAGGACCACCTTGATGTTCGGCAGAATGCCATGCTCTTCGCACGCATCCAACGAGTTATCGACCGCTTCTTTGAGCGTCGTCAACACTGCTTTGGTCTGCGATGAAAAGCCCACTTGCTGGAGGTTCTTTGAGAAATACTCCGCCGTGCTGCTGGTTGTAATTTTAAGATTCTCTTTGCCGCCCGCTTGCTTAGCCATGCATCGATGTAACCAAATATGAATACCGAATGTCAATACTCGGGATAGACTCCGAACGAATTTGGCGACGAGCGGCAAAGCTGTGAACAAATTTTGCAACTTGAACCAGAGCAAAAAACGCAAAAAAGGAAAAAACCGCTATGTCACAACCGCATCTGGTCAAACCCAACGAAAAGCCCTTTTTGATGGACGTTCAAGAACTTCGTCGCCGCGCCCGCGAGCACATCATGCAGGGCGCCGTGACGCCAAGCTACGAAGGCGATCTTGAAACAGCGATTCGAATTCTAAACGAAGCTCTCGCGACCGAAATCGTTTGCACGCTTCGTTATAAAAACCACTTCTACATGGCGCAAGGCATTCACTCCAAGGCCGTAGCCGATGAATTTCTCGAGCACGCTGAGGAAGAGGAAGAGCATGCAGATTGGTTAGCTCAGCGCATTCGCGAGCTCGGAGGCGTTCCTGACTTCAATCCTGCAAACCTTCTCACCCGCAGTCATTCGGAGTACCAGGAAGGCCAGACTCTCGTTGAGCAAATCAAAGAAGACTTGATTGCCGAGCGAATCGCAATCGATTCTTACCGTGAGATCATTCGCTACTTCGATGTCCACGACCCAACGTCGCGCAGGCTCTTTGAAAAGATCCTGGCCAAGGAAGAAGAGCATGCAGATGATCTTCAAAACATGCTCGTCGCACTGGAGCCAGGCCCTGATGCTGCCGAAGCCGCAGGCTGAGCATTTTGTAATGAAGCCGCAGGCTGAGCGCGCACGAATTTCCGTTTAGAGAATCACATCGGTAGGCGGCGAGACTTGCTGCTTTTCCGTTTGAGTGAGGACCTGGATCGTCGTGACCATGAGGGCTGCGACGATCGGTCCTAAAAAGATTCCCGAAAAACCCAGCATCTGAAGACCGCCAAACGCGGCGGCGAACGCCAGAAGCGGGTGCAGATTCGCTGACCCCCGCAAAAACCACGGGCGGATAAAATTATCCATGGTCGTCACAAAGAGCGCTGAAATCAAAAGCGCAATCCCTGCGGCCGTGCGTCCGATCATGAACTGCTGGAGCGCCACTCCAAACGTCACAGGCGCGGTTCCCACCAGTGGCACAAACGATGTGACAAAGACCAGGACTCCAATCAAAAGCACATTGGGAGTTCCGGTCACAAAAACCATCGCAGACTCAAACGTGGCCTGACAAAGGCCTGAGATGACGGATGCCAGGACCACAGAGCGACAGACTCCCCCAAGATTTGCCAGGAGTTGATCGGTTTGCGACGGGCTGAAGACGGAATGTCGTCTTGCGAAGATGACCAGCTTTCGTCCATCCACGAGAAAGAAGTAAAGACTCACAACGATCACCGCCAAAGCCACTCCCATTCCTGGAAGATGCGTGATCAAAAGCCCGAGCCACTCTGCCGCATTATTGCTTAAGCTATGCAGAAAATCGGAGAGCGTACTGCTGAGCTCTTCGAGCCCAATTGGGAAAATCGAGGCTGCCCATTCCATCATCGGTTTGAGATGCGGTGAGCTGAGTAAGTTCTGTGCCCAATCCGCGCCCGCAGCCGGTGACTCCTTCAAAGCCTGAAGCTGCTCTATCCCTGACTTCACGCCCTGATAAATCAGGATGGAAGTCGGAAGCAGAATCAAAAGAGTCACGCCCAAAGTGACCAGGCCTGAGGCCGTTCCCGTGGAAACCTTTTTTTTCTCGAGTTTTTCAACCCAAGGCATGAAAAGGACGGCAAACACGCCCCCCATCGCCAAAGGAAAGATCAGCGGAAAGATGATGTAGAAAAAGGCTGCGACTACGAGAAACGCGAAAACCTTTCGCCCCATAGTTCCTTTCAGCTCTTGGTGTGAGACTGCGTTGCTGGGTGAGAAGACGGGCCCTTCATCGTTCCCAGGATATAATCCCAGATCGGAGAGCTGACGCCCCACTTGGCGTCATGATCCACGAAGTGATGAAGCATGTGATGTTGATTGATCATCTTTCCAAGGCGCGACTTAGGCTTGAAGTGATGAGTTCCGTAGTGAATGTAGTCGTAGCAAAGGTAGCCGATGACGAAAGACGCAAAGAACGGAATTGTTGCGTCTGCAGCTCCAAAAAGCGCGAAAATAGCGCGGAAGCCCAGGAAAATCGGAACCGCCAGAATCAACGAACCAGCAGGCGGCATGACCAGGCGGGTTGGATCATTTGGATCATCATGATGCAGGCCATGGATCAAAAACTGAAGGCGTTTTTGAAGTGGCGTTTTTGCATTGAAGTGAAACACGTAACGGTGAAGAACGTGCTCCATCAGGGTCCACACAATAAGTCCCGCCACCAAAAGTCCCAGCACTTGAGCGACCGAGAATTGAAGAACCGTAAATGAGTAATAATAAAGATAAATAACGATCGGTGCCCAAAGCAGAAGTGGCGTAATAGGATGAACGTGAGTGAGCTTTTCCAAGTACGGATTTTCAAACACACGAATGCTTTGATAGGGCTTTTTCATAGTAATCTCGAGTTAGTTCTCTGGCATGGCAATCTAGCCGGTCTGCTGTCTGATGTCCAGCCCATTGACTCTCGTTGTCAGGCATAGATTGTAAGGCTTAGGCCCCTATGCTATCGGTTTTGATATGACTTTGGAATCTTTGCTCTTGTTTGTGCTCTTAGGGACCGTCTTGGCAGGGTTTTTCTTCTTACACCGGCTCTACCAGCAACTCCGAAGTCAGTTCCAAAATCAGCTTCAAACTCAACTTCAAGGTCAGCTGGCCCAGGCCATTCAGGGCCCCCTGATGGACCTCACCGAGCGCAACGCCCGCACCAGCACCGAGATTCGCGATTCGATCCTCGAGCGCCTCAGCAAGAACATGCTCGAAAACCAGGAACGAATCGACCGAAGCCTGGCTCAGAGTCGCCAGGAACTTCAAGGCGGGCTCTTCAAGACGACCCAAGCACTGGAGACCAAGTTTCAATCCTTAGAGCAACAAGTCGGAGTGCGACTTGAGAACATTGGTAAGAACGTTGAATCGAAGCTCAACGAAAACCTCAAGGAAGGCTTCAAGCACTTTGAGAAGGTTCAGCAGCATCTCCAGGCAGCCGAGCTCAAGCTTGCTTCGCTCAACACCGTGGGCCAATCAATTTCCGATCTCAACAATCTCTTGAAGCTTCCTCACCTTCGCGGTGGCTTTGGCGAAGCAACGCTTGAGCGTCTTCTTGCCGACTTCCTGCCTGTGGGAGCTTACGAACTTCAATATATCGTTGTGCCAAACTCGCCTGAGAAGGTAGACGCGGTCGTCAAGCTCGCACGCCAGGTTCTTCCGATCGACAGCAAGTTCCCTCGCGAAGCGGTCCTTCCTCTTTTTGATTCTCAAGACCCTGCGATTCTTGAAACCGCAAGAAAGGCATTGTCTGACTTCGTGAAGGAGCAGGCCAAATCGATCGCTGATAAATACATTCGCCCTGATCACGGGACGACCGATATGGCACTTCTCTTCTTGCCAAGCGAAACACTTTACTTCGAAGTGATCCGTAACGGAAAACTCTTTGAGCACATGACAAAGCTCAAAGTTTATCCCGTCTCACCAAACACGCTTTCCATTTCCTTGAACGCGGTTTCGATGGCGCAAGAGTATTATGAAATGGCTCGTGGCGTGGAAAAGACGATCGAAGACGTGAAAAAAGCGCGTCGCCATTTTGAGCACTTTGAGAAGAAGTTCGACGAGATCGGCAAGGGTCTCAAGAAGGCTCAAGAAGCTTTCGAGACGGCAAACACTCATCTTGGCCGCTACGAGTCATCGGTATTCCGCCTGATTGGCGATGAAGACTCTGGAAACGCTGGCAACGCATCGCTTCCGCAAGGCGCGTCGACTCCTGTTCAAGGCCTGTTGCCCATCGAAGAATCCTGACGAGAATCCTCACAAGCAATAACAAGCAGAGTCAAATGCAGAGGACCTTTGCAATTTTGACTCACTCGATGGTAATCGAACACCATGATCAGGCCGGGCATAGCCGGGCCGAGAGGGACTATGTTGATGCGAATCGAGAAGCAGACCATTGAGAACATTGCGCGAAACAGATTGGAACAAAACAACATTGTTCATCTCTTTGTGAAGCAAGTACTCACTGAGAGCAAACTGATCGTCAGTCGCAAAGTCAACTTTCGCAAACGCGAGAACCAGGAAGCCGTTCAAGCTTATTGCGAGATGGCCCTTCGTGAATTTGAAGGCATCAACGCCCGCCAGAAATGGGCAAATTGGAGAACGATTCCAAAGAACCTCGACGGCCGCATTCCAACGCATGCAATGCGCGCGATTGATCTTTGCTGCGGAACCGGTGACTCCACTGAAGTTCTGGCCTGCTACCTCCCTGATGGCTCGTCCATTTTAGGACTCGAGTACAACCCAAACTTTGTCAAAGCCGCCAATAAGCGTGAGTTTATCGATAAGCACGGCAAGCCTGTCGCCGTTCAATTCAACACGCAGTCTGTTCTTGAGACCTTCACCGATGCTCAAGGCCAGGCTGTGGCCGATGAGAGCATCGATCTCGTCAACTCGTGCGGCGCCGTGGGCTCCCACTTTGATGTTGAAGCCACGAACAAACTCGTCGCTGAAATCCGTCGCGTTCTCAAAAAAGGCGGACTTGCCACGATTGATTCCGGCGCTCCTGGAACTGGCAAAAAGCAGCTCATCGGCATCTTCCAAGCCCATGGCTTTGAGGTTGTTCACTCAGCAAAGAGTTGCCTGCTCGATATCTTTACGCAGGTTTGCTTCCGTAAGCTCTAAAAACGGCTAAAACTTAATTTTTTCCACTCCTTAGCCGATAAGTCAGAGATGGCAATCGGTCTGAGGGGTAAACGATTCCTGAATACTTTCGCATGGATAGCTGCCGCTCTGGCGCTCTCCCAGGCGCCTATTCCCTATTCCTCATCCGGGAACGCACCTTTTATTGCCGCCGCGGCTGAAAACTCCCAAAAAGACCTGGCCCAGGAGATCGGCCAAAGAATCACCCGCGTTCCTGAGTTTCAATTCATCAGAGACGAGGCAAAGCGCCTGGGCGTAAGAGCCTACCTCTTTGGTGGGACTGCCGCAGGGTTCGCTCATTACGTGAACTGGGATATGAAGCGCGAAGGCGGAGATACTCGCTTTCAGCCGGATCGCTTTGACTACGATTACACCGACATTTATCGCTCCACTCAAGATTTAGATATCGTCATTGATGGACCGCCAGCGAAAGCTCAAAAACTTCAGCAAATGCTTGCGGAAAACTTTCCACACCTTCAGGGAAATAAAACGGCATGGGAAGTGCGTCTTCTTCGCCAGGACATGGGCGATAAACAAGCGCTACTCAATAACCCTGAGTTTCTCAATCAACACACGGATTCCAACTCCACCGGCATGATCGAGATCACTGAGCCCAAAGAGGGCGACCCCGTCGTTCGTGATTTACGCGATTGGACCTCAAGAGACCCCTACTTTCTTCGAGACGTTCGCGAAGGCAAGCTTCACTACTACTTCTCTGATAAACACGCTCAGACCAAGTTTGCCAAAGAAGGACGAAATCCCCCGATCATCTCGGTGATTCGCTATCTCACCAAAGCCTTTCAATATGAGCTTGAGATCCGCCCCGAAGATCGAGAGCAGATCAAAAAGATCACCGATGAATTTGATCCACGTGGTCGCGACATCAGGAACAGTTATGTTCGGAACTGGCTTCTGATGAAAGACAACGGCCGAAAGCTCATTCAGAACGCAGTCAACATAGAGTATGCCTGGAACACGCTTGAAGAGCTGGGCCTCAGAAAAAAGCTCATCGCGATTGAAAACAACCCAGACACCGAAGGCTCGCTCGCCTGGTGGATGAGTAAAGAACCTCTTCGCTCCTATCCTTTGGAAAAAGGAACGAGAACCGCCCGTGAGCTCGTTGCAAGGGGCCTGCTCCCAACCGATCTTACGGTCGCTCACGAGACAAACAACTTCCTTGCGTATGAATCGATGACTCGTGCGCATACTGGCGATCCCAATGTTTTGATTTCGCGAAGGAACAAGGTTGGTGAGTCAGCTGGCCTCGGAAACGGATTTTATACGGCGATCGGTCGTAATGGGGCTCGTCACACTGGAATCACAATCCGATTTAAAATGGATCCGGATGCGGTCGAGGGTGTCGATTTTACTTTCGACCGCGATACCAAGTTCCTGGTCTTTCATAACAAAAACGCCCTTCGTGTGATCCCTGAGAGCTTAAAGCTCACTCCAACTCAATATTTTGATTTCTTAGCCAATGGGGAAAAAATCGATCCTTCAGAACGCGCGATCTTTGAAAAACTCAAAAGAAAAGTAGCGGCTGGCCGAGGCTCCCTGACTGATGAGGAATACGAACAGATTCAATCTATTGTGAAAGCATCGATTGAACGCGATGGATTCAATGAACCTTTGCTAAAAGAGTGGGCTGCACTTCCAAAAAGTGCAGATCGGAGCGAAGTACTTTTTGATCCTCTCCTCAAAACGCATGTCTACGACATACCGCTTTCACAACTCGTATTTTCGCAGCCTCAGTTTGCCAAACTACCTAAGTTTTCAGAACGCCACATTGAGACTGAACGCCTTCTGAAAAAACTGAAAAAAAGCGCAGGCACTCCTGAGGCTTATCACTCCCTATTGAAGAAAACTCTTCAAACGAATCCAGAAGATGCGACGAGGCTTGCCTATATTTATCCACAATATAAGGATGACGCAGCTCTCTCGGCGATGATTCACGAAGTGTTGCCTCAAATCGACGACGAGAACTTCACTCTTCAAGTGATTCGAGACAGTTCTAAAGCTGAGCTTCGAAACCGAGTGATTCTGTTCAATCAGCTCGTCGACCGTGTATTGACTCAGCCTCACACGAAAACCTGGAAACAGGCAAAAGCAGGGATCATCGAGAATCTCTGGAATCGTGATGCATTGTCTAAACTTTATGAAAAAGTTCTGTCTCAGCCTGAGCTGACAGATGAGGAATCAACAATCCACGCCATCAAAGCGACAAATGAGGTCGTACGTAGAATATCCAAAACGACTGCTGAAGAGTTTTACCAAATACTTCTAGATAAAGTCTTAAGCAAGCCTCTTGCAAAAGATTGGGCGGAAGCTCAAGCAGAGTTCTTCAGACTCGCACCTGATACACCTACCATCCGTTCTTTCGCCAAAAAGATTGCCAAAAAGACAGCCCAAAAGACTGAAAAGAAGATCGCGAAGAAAAACTCGGCCTGCATAGTCTCGTCCATCAAGACAAGTCTAGGAGATCCAGATGCGCCGTAGATTTCATCTCCTGACAACACTCGCAATTGCGCTCTCGGCGTTAAACATCACCGCTCCCACTCAAGCTATTGCTCAGGACACACAAACAGCGGTTGCCTCGACGAGCAAAGCATTAGCCGACTCCATTGGCAGTCGAGTCACCCGAGTTCCTGAGTTTCAATTTATCAGGGAAGAAGCAAAGCGTCTGGGCGTAAGAGCCTACCTCTTTGGTGGGACTGCCGCGGGCTTTGCCCATTATGTGAACTGGGACTTGAAGCGCGAAGGTGGCGACACCCGTTATCATCCCGATCGCTTTAATTACGATTACACCGAAATCTACCACTCCACTCAAGACCTGGACATTGTCATTGATGGACCACCTCGAAAAGCCAAGGAACTCCAGGACAAGCTTTCTGAGACCTTTTCTCATCTTCAGGGGAACAAATCAGCCTGGGAAGTGCGCCTGCTTCGCCAGGACATGGGCGATAAACAAGCGCTATTGAATAATCCCGACTTTCTCAATCAGCACACCGATTCGAACTCCACCGGCATGATCGAGATCTCAGAGCCCCATGCGGGCGATCCCGTGGTCCGAGATCTGCGCGATTGGGACTCGAAAGATCCCTATTTTCTTCGCGACGTGCGAGAGGGCAAGCTTCACTACTACTTCTCGCCCCTGCACTCTCAAACGAAATTTGCCAAAGAGGGTCGCAATCCTCCGATCCTCTCCGTCATTCGATTTCTGACCAAGGCATTTCAATACGAGCTTGAGATCAGGCCGGAGGATTTCGCTCAAATCAAAAAAGTGATCCAGGAATTCGATTCCAGGCGCGATACACAGAACCCCTATGTCGCGCGTTGGATCGAAAAGAACGGCAAGAAGCTCATCCAAAATGCCGTCAATATCGAATACGCCAGAAACACTCTCGATCAACTGGGACTGAGAGAGAAGCTTCAGTCCGTCAAAGGAGACGTCCGCGCGACCGACTCTCTTGCCTGGTGGTTGAACAAAGAACCTCTGCGCACCCTCCCCCTTGGCCAAGGCACTGGAAAGACCGCTCGGGAGCTAGGACTTGAAATCGTCGCTCATGAGACCAACAATTTCCTGGCTTATGAGAGCATCACGCGTGCGCTTACCGGAGACCCCAATGTCCTGGTATCCCGAAGTGGAGCGGCCGGAGAACTGGCAGTCCATGGCGATGGCTTTTACGCAAAAACAGGAAAAGAAGGCGCTCGTGGCACCGGTCTCACCATTCGCTTTCGTCTGGATCCCAATGCGCGAGAAGGCCATGACTTTATCTATGTCCCTCATGAAAATTTTATCGTCGTAAAAAACAAAGCCGCGCTCAAAGTGATACCGGAGAGCTTGAACGTCAGCCTGATTGAGTATTTCCAGATGATTGAAAGTGGTAAGGCTGGGGATTTGACAAACGATCGAGGCACCGTTGAAAAACTCAAACGGCGCATTACCGCCCGGTCAAAGTCAATCAGTCACGACGAGATCAACGAAGTCCTTAAAATCGTTCAGTCTGAAATCGAAAAGTCCGGGAGACTCGAAAACTCCGCCATTTTACGCGAATGGCTCTCACTTCCTCTCTCCGCAGATCACCCGGATATCTTTCATGCCGTTTTAAATAAAGCGTCAGATCAAACGGACAAATGGCTTGTCACTGAGATTCTTACAAAACCTTACTTCAAGGATGGACCTGAGTGGGTCGAGCGGATTTTAGACAGGGAAACTTCGGACAAAGAGATCGCCAGGCATATTCTCTCCCTGCCCAACTGGAAGGACCACCCGGAGTGGATTGAGCGGCTCATTGAACGAGGTACCGCAGACGACGAACTCTTCTTCTACGTTCTCACCCAGCCCCACTGGAGGGAGCACCCCGAACTTCTGCGACTTACCGGGGGCCAGACTCCCACAATGAACAATCTTATTGATGCGTTTGCCCGTGGCGAGACCCTACGGACTGCCTCCAAGGCCTGTGTGCTCGAGCACCTGAATAAATCCCTTCCCTAGGGTGATCGCTCAATAATTATTCCGAAAAATCCGATTAGTTTAGAGATGAGGAACTCGAGGGGCCTTTCCAAAATCGTCATATTATTGACATTAACGACATCCACAACGTGGATGCCACAAAAGGCCGTAGCCGCCGAAGTGATAGCTCAAGGAACCCACGCGGCCCCAACGATCCAAGAGCTTGAGCGAGGCGTAGCTGAAAGACTCAAACGGGTAGAAGAATTCCAATTCATCGAACAAGAAGCCCAAAAGCTAGGAGTAAGAGCCTACCTCTTCGGAGGAACAGCAGCCGGATACGCCCATTACGTCAAATGGGACCTCCAACGTGAAAAAGGCGACACAAGATTTCAAAAAGACCGCTTCGATTACGACTACACCAACATCTACCGCTCCACTCAAGACTTAGACATCGTCATCGACGGAAACCCAGAACAAGCTCAAGCCCTTCAAAACGCTCTTCAACACAAATACCCCCATCTTCAAGGCAGCAAAACCGCCTGGGAAGTAAGACTCCTGACCCAAGACCTGGGCGACAAGCAGGCGATCCTCAACAACCCCGACTTCATGAATCAGCACACGGATTCCAACTCGTCGGGGCTCATCGAGATCACAAAGCCCAAGAACGGTGAGCTCATTGTCCGTGACGTCAGAGACTGGAACTCCAAAGAGCCTTACTTCCTGAAAGACGTGCACGATGGGATGCTGCACTATTACTTCTCCCCGCTTCACGGCACCACGAAGTTTGCCAAAGAAGGAAGAAATCCTCCGATTCTTTCCGCAATCCGCTTTCTCACCAAAGCTTTCCAGTACGAACTCGAAATCAGACCTGAGGATCTCGCTCAAATCAAAAAAGTGATCCAAGAGTTTGATCCCAAGCGAGACACACAAAACTACTATGTCCAAAACTGGATTGAGAAGAATGGCAAAAAGCTGATCCAAAACTCCGTCAACATTGAGTACGCGAAAAACACCCTGGACGAGCTGGGACTCAGCAAAAAGCTTCAATCCATCCAAGCTAATACGGGCGCAACAGAGTCTCTTGCCTGGTGGATGAACAAAGAGCCGCTGAGAACTCGACCTTTAGGCCAGGGCACAGGCAGGACCGCAAAGGAACTGGGACTTGATATCGTCGCTCATGAGACGAAAAATTTTCTTGCCTACGAGAGCATTACGCGTGCTCACACAGGTGACCCGAACGTCTTAATTTCCCGAGAACATTTCCCTGGCGAGGCCGCAGCCTATGGCGATGGCTTTTACACAAAGATTGGTAAAGAAGGCGCTCATGGAACCGGTTTTACTATTCGCTTTCATCTCGATCCCAATGCGCGAGAAGGTCGCGACTTTATCTATGTCCCTCATGAAAATTTCGTCGTCGTACAAAACAAAGCCGCCCTCAAAGTCATTCCTGAAAGCCTGAACATTGGACCCGTTGAGTATTTTAAGCTGCTCTCAAGAAGCACCCGCGAGTTGAGCAGCAGTGACAAAGGCATTTTAGAAAAACTCAAACGGAGGGTCGATGCTAAAATGAGTGCATTGACTGCTCAAGACGAGCAAACACTTTATGAGATTGTCAGCACACAAATCCGACATTCTCCTGAGCCGGAAACCAATGCCGCTGTCCATGAATGGCTCACCCTTCCAAGATCTAAAAATCATCCAGAACTCATCCACGCCATCATTGATAGACAGCTTCCATTGGCAGATAAATGGCTGGTAAGGGACATCTTCGACCAGCCTCATTGGAAAGACCATCCTGAGCTCGTTGAACCATTCATTAAAAAACTTGTTAAAAACGGACATGCAGACGAGAGCATCGTGGAAAGATTTCTTTCCGATCCTCACTGGAAACACCATCCGGATTGGGTGGAAGCGATCATTGAAAGAGGAAAAGCAGACGTTGACATCGCGGGTGACGTTCTTTCC
>JBJMMA010000189.1:0-2526 GCA_045805065.1 Bdellovibrionia bacterium
CTTGCTGCATTGATCAGCAGATTAATGACAACTTGTTCAATACGCAGCCGATCCCATACCCCGATGACTGCTGGATCCAGGTTTGTCGCTATCCGGCACTCGGCGGACTCCAGCTCATGTTTTACCTGTTTTAAAACATCTTGCACGAGCTCGGAAAGACTCACCTCTTCGGTGTTCATTGCGAGCTTTCCTTCTCGTAGGCGGGAAACATCCAAGAGCTGGTCAATCAATCTTGAAAGCCTGCTGACTTGAGAATCCGAAATCTGCAACATCGAACGAAGCGTTTCTTCAGGGACGCTTTGGAGTCGCCCCTTATCAATCATTCGAAGAAAACCCTGCAACTGAAGTTGAAGTGGCGTGATCGGAGTCTTCAGCTCATGCGATGCAATGGATAAAAATTCATCCCGAATCTTCAGAGCGTTTCTTAGGGCTTCTTCCGTGGTTTTCAAATGCGTTACATCGACAGACATCCCGTGCAGCTCAAAGCGTCCGCTTTCAATATACTGCTGTCGATGAACCTCGGTACGGAACCAGACCACATCACCATTCGGCTTTAAAAACCGATGCTCCAGCGCCACACGGCCGTCACTTCCAATCGCCTGATCAAAGGTATCCTGGACCAAACCGCGCTCATCCGAATGCAAGCGGTTCAGCCAGAATCCGTCTTCGCTCATCCAGCACTCCATCGGATATCCGGTAATTTCCTCTGCTCTCCGGCTGACGTAAGTGAATCGCTGAATCTTTGGATCAAAGACCCAGACAATGCCATCATGGATGCCTTCGACAAGATCCTGGTACTTACGCTCACTGATGCGTCTGAGCTCAGCAATTTCTCGCTCGCGCTCTCGAGACTCGAACTCGCGTAAGAGCCTGGCCTTCTCTTTGATGTCTTCCTTGGCCTTAAAGAGGTTTACAAATACGGCAATCTTGGCTCGCAGGATTTCGACGTTCAGCGGCTTAAATAGATAGTCCACCGCACCCGCCTCGTAACCTTTCACGGCATAGGTTTCGCTGGGATAATTTGCGGTTAGAAAAATGATCGGTGTGTGTTGTGAGCGCTCAAGCTCACGGATCCGCGCGGCAGTTTGAAATCCGTCGAGAATGGGCATCTGCACATCCAAAAGAATGACGGCAAAGTCATCAGCTCCGACTTTTGATAAAGCCTGTTGTCCCGAGAGGGCTTCAACGATTTCGTAGTCATATCCCTGCAGTGCTGCCTGAAGCGCAAGAAGATTTGAGGGTTGATCATCGACACACAGGATCTTGATCAGGGACTTGGCTTGACTCACTTACGCCGCAAGCCCCTCAATAGCCTTAAGCAAAGACTTCAATTGAACGGGCTTTGGCACAACCGCATTGGGTTTGACCGACTTAGCGATCTCAGCATAGGCAGAAACAACAATGATAGGAATCTTCGATGTCGTGGCATTGGCGCGTACAAAATCAAGAAAGTCCCAACCGTTCATTACCGGCATCATCATGTCGAGCAGAATGATATCAGGAAGGGCTCCATTTTGGATCGTCTCCAAAGCCTGCTTTCCATTGGCGGCTGCAGAGATTGAGTAACCTTCGATTTCAAGCACTGAGGCAATCATTTTTCGGATGGATTCATCATCCTCAATGATTAAGATGTTCTTCATAGACTACACTTTCAAACTCCAGAGTTTGACTCGTATCTGCCATAGCAAGCCAGGGCCCATCAAGGATATTATGGCATCATAGCAGTGTTGCGCCGCGCTACATTGCGGCGCAACTCAGCTCCGTCCTTGAAAATTATTTCTTCAAACAAATTTTCAAAAATGCTTTGCCTTCCACTCGTACTTCACCTGACCGTCCTGGTCCCATTCAATCCATTCGGTTTTGATTCCGAATTCGTAAAAGGCCGTGACCAGGAGCTCCCCTGTTTCGCTCCACATTTTCCAGTTGCCGTGAAGGTATCCATTCTCGAACTGAATCTCATGCATCGGCTCCCCGTTCGGATACCAAGACTGCGTAAGTCCGTGCGGCACACCGTTATGCCACTCTCCTTGAAACATCTTGTCCCCGTTATCGTGCAAAAGGATCAGCCATCCGTTTGCACGACCGGCTTCGCATTCGGACTGGATCATCTGCTTTCCGTCTTGGGTCCACCGTTCAACTGTTTCCGAGATGTACTTATTCATTGCTATTCATCTCCACAAATCTTCACCGGGGTTTGCGCGCCACGACTCACTCAAAGCTGATGTATGGTCGATGGGCGGCTTTCGAAAACTCCAGTAGGCTTTGCTGACAATTCCGACGATCAACGAAGCAACAAACAAAACGATCCAGATAACTGGCATTCCAAAAATCAACATAGATCCTCATAAGCGTAGCGGCGTGGCCGCCTCGACATAAGCGTAGCGGCGTGGCCGCCTCGACAATAGCCATGTGCTGATGGCTGAACGAGTGTTCTTGTTCGCCAAAGGGCAGACGAACACTCACCGTGGCTCACAAAGCTTGTGCGCCCTAGAAATGCATCTACAGCGTGCTTTTAGACACGCGAGA
>JBJMMA010000190.1:0-8848 GCA_045805065.1 Bdellovibrionia bacterium
CCCGCAACTCATTCTGATCGTGTTCGTCACAGGGTTTTCCGTACTTGCGGCAACGATTCATGTCTTTTTCAGAGATACGAGATTTATCCTGACCTTCATTCTCCAGGTCTCGTTTTACCTGACTCCTATTTTCTACCCTCAGGAACTCATTCCGCATGAGCTTAGCTGGGTATCCAAGGTCAACCCGTTTACGGCCATTCTTGCCCCTTTTCAAAGTGTTGCGCTTCCCGAGCTCAGAGAAAAATACTGGATGCTTGTCATGCAATCAGGGGCTGTCGCCGGGCTTACTTTCATCGCAGCCATCTTGATCTGGAGGAGTAGAAGAAATGCAGTCTTCTTCAATGTCTAACAAATCTGACCCGATGGTGAGTGTGCGGAATCTTGGGCTGCATTTCAGGTCCAGGTTTTACCGAACCGTGACGATGCGGGATCTTTTTGTTGAGACCATGAAGCATCCCTGGGAGACGCTTCTTCGCCCGCCCCGGACCTCAGTCGTATTTGAGGATTTGAACTTTGATCTTTACCGGGGCGACCGAGTGGGTCTTATTGGCGTCAACGGAGTGGGAAAGTCCTCGCTTTGCCGCTGCATTGCCGGGATCTATCAACCGACACGTGGAAAAATCACGATCCATGGAGAGTGCCGCGCGGTCTTCGATACGGGGATTGGTATCCAGCCTGAGCTCACAGGACGGGAGAACGCTGAGATTCTGGCAGAGCTTCTTTTTGCGGTCAGCCGCGAAAAGCAAAAAGAGCTGGTCGAGGACTCCCTTCGTTTTGCGGATCTGGGTGAGTACGTCGACACGCCTTTCAAGTTTTACAGCAACGGAATGATGGCGCGCCTTTGTCTCTCGCTTGTTTCAGCCATGCCTGCGGATGTTCTGATTCTGGACGAGGTTTTCGACGGCGCCGATCAGTTCTTCAGGAAGAAAATCGCTCAAAGAGTGAAGGATCAGATTGAGAAATCCGGCACTGTCATTTTTGTGAGTCATTCGTTTGATCAGGTGAAGGATGTTTGCAATCGTGTGATCTTGCTCAATGAGCGAAAGATCGTTTTTGACGGAACTCCGGAAGAGGCCTATGAAATCTACTGCGGGCTCAGGGTCTGATCTCAGTTTCGAAGAACTCAAAGCGAAGCTTCAGCGGGAAAAACAGCTATCCGTGCGAGTTGTGACGGGTTCCATGGAGCCCGTTATTCAGATTGGCGACGAGCTCTTGGTGGAGGACATCCAGGAGCCTCTGAAGCTCTTTGATATCATCGTGTACTGGAATGGCTCAGTCTATATCTGCCACTTTGTGTGGTCGCTGAATCGTCATACCCATAACGCCGGCGAGCGATGGGTCGTTACCCGAAGTCTGGCTTCCTCGCGCGAGGACTTTCCAGTTCTTGAGTCCGGTATCTTGGGTCGCGTGGTGGATCGTGAAATCCCGTTCTCAAAAAAGCTTTGGATCGTTTTGAAGGCTAAGTTTTTCAAGTTCCGTTGAAAGAGATTGAGCGTTCTCGCGAGCGTTTCTGGTCAAAACGAACGCATAAGCCCTTGTATGACTTCTTCCCCATCCCAAAAGTGAGAAAGCCGTGAACAAACGCGACACGGCGATCCGACCCAGACTCAGGATATTGTTCGCTCTCAACATATGCTCGGCCATCTGAGGAAGCCCAAGGCCCAGGACGAAGGCGATGACAAATTTTGATCTCTCGAAAACTTGCAAAGGCCGCGCTTGAGCCACGCCTCCAGAAACTCCCACAAAGAGAAAGCGAAGCGGCGAGGGTTGCGCAACTGCGTCGCGGGAAATCTCAAAAAGAGCCTTTGTAGGATAGATCTTTCGCTTGAACTGCCTGGTCCCTGATGGATTGAGCCCTAAGGATGTGGCGATATGAGGATGAAGCGCCATCCTGATTGGAAAAGGGTAGATCACGCCTTGACGGATCAGTGGCATTTCGTCGGAGAAAACTTTCACGCCGGCATTTTGCCCCAGAAGGATCGCCGTCGCTGATTTTCCCTGACCTGAGTCAGCAGCAAGCGCCGCACCCGCTCCATTCACCTGAACGCCGACGGAGTGGAGACGATGATATCCGAGCTGATCGAGCTCTTCGCCGATGGAAGAGAGAAGCGCGACATAAGCGGCTTCGTAAATCAGGTCGGGCGCCATTCCAAAGACAGAGAAGTTTCGTATGGACGGACTGTTTACCGCCTTCACCCAGACGCCTTGGCCATAGTTGCAAAAGCGATAGGGGCCCAACCCATGGACGTCGCACATTTTCGTTTTAAACAGGCGAGGCCCTGGATGCTCGGCGCTCAGGTCAAATTCTGAGGCTTTGAGCTCGAGCCTGATTCTGATCTCTGAGTCAGGCTGCTCAACGCGAAAGTAATCAAAATCCTTGCCCAGGTTCTCAAGCACTGAAGCGATCTCAAGCCGATGAGCCAGAATCTCAACACCTATTCCATAGATCGAGAGATGGAGTTTCATCGGGAGGACCTCAAGAGGCCCCTGAGAAATCCTACGATCACTCCAACGCCGTAAGAGACATGGATGAAAAAGAAGAGGCAGGAGATCAATAACAAGGAAGTTCCCGGTAAGCGTACTCGAATTGCCGAAGCCAGGCTCAGTAGAATGTAAAAAGAGGAGAGAATCACAAGCGTAGGGGAAAGACCATAGCCCAGGGCCCAGCGAGCCAGAAGGATCGCTCCCGTGATCACGCAAAGGCTTGGAAGAGCGTAGGCCCAGTGCCTGGCTTGTGACTCATGTACCATGCTCTGGCCGCGGCTGATTCCGTAATGCGTGACCTGCTTGATCAGCCTGCCAAGGGAGCCGCGACGCTCATGCGCTACCCAGAGATCCGGCGAATGGATCAGAGCCACGCCTTGCTCGGACATTCTTCTGAGAAGATGGTTCTCCTCGCCGCAAATCAAATCCGTTGGGAAAGGGTCTTCAGGGAGAACGCTCTGACGGACAAAGAGATTACATAAAATCAGCGCCTCTTCGCCACAAGGACGCGCTTCTCCAAACGCCAGGTAGCGATCCACGGTCTTGAATGTCGCAAATCGCGAAGAAAGCGCTGCGCCCAGGTTTTTTTGGAACCTGGATGAGCCGTCCGGTGTGAGATTGGGGCCTCCGATCACACCTGCGTCGGGGTTTTTCTCGGCAACCTTCTGAAAGCGATCCAAGAATCCGGGATCCACAAAGGCATCATCGTCGATGAAATAGATCCAATCGGCTTTCTCGTTCTGCAAAAGCTTATTTCTCGCATGACCCGGGGTCAGGCCCTCGGGGAGCTGCAGGTATCGGATAGGCGTCTGGGCTGAGGAGGAGGACGTCAGACGCTCGAGAGCTCTCAGTGTCTCGGCGTCCTTGCCATTGATGCCCACTTTGATCTCAAGCTCAAACGAGCCTGGCTTTTGATGGACCTGCCGATCATAAGCTTTGTCATGAGCTGTAATGACGCTTTGGATGCAGCGGATCAGCCAATCCGGGCGCCGGCACGTCACAATGATGGCAAGTACTCTCATCTCTTCAGGTTCCTGTCCTTCAGTTTGACTTTATCAAGGACCAAACTCAAGCTGAGATAGAGAATGACGAATCGATCCACCCACATCCTATCCATAAGTATCCTCTCAGGGATCTTTGCGCTTTACGTTTATGGACTGCCTCATACGGTTCAAACCGGGGATACCGGAGAGTTGGTTGCCAATTCTTTCCTCTATCAGGTTGCGCATCCGTCAGGTTATCCGCTTTTCATCAACCTGCAGTATGCGCTGACTCATCTCTTTCCATTTGGAACCCTGTTTTACCGCGCCTCGTTTTTCAATGCCCTCTTCTCGATGGGGGCACTTGGGTTTCTCTATTTTTCCAGTCGCAATCGCTGGTTCGGATTGGGAGTTGCGCTCTGCCTGGCGTTCTCCCAGATTTACTGGCGCTACAGCGAGCTTCCCGATGTGTTTGCGCTTAATAACCTACTGGCTGCGGGAACTCTTTTCTTTTTCCTAAGAAAAGATCTCACGTCACGAGTAAGGATTTGGGGAGCAAGTCTCCTCTTTTTTCTGGGGCTTGCCAATCATCTGACCATTGTCTTTCTTGCACCCGTTCTGGCCACAATGGTTTGGAGCCTGCCCGAGAAAAAAAGAGCGATCCTGCCGGTATTGACGGGGGCTGGGGTCTGCGTTGCGATCTACTCAAGCTTGATGCTGATGCATCCGGATCGCCTGAACTCGTGGGGGAGTATTCATTCACCTGGCGCTGTACTGAGTCACTTCCTCAGAGAAGACTACGGACGAAGTCGAAGTGAAAAAGAAGTTCAACCCTCTGTTGAGGCATCTCAGAACGTAGTACCGACGCCAGCTCCCGTGCAACCTCAAGCTGAGGCGAAAAATCCTCCTGCGGTCAAAAAGGCTCAGCCTGCAGGAACTCAGTTTACGAGTGAGGTCGGCACGGCCTGGGGACATCTGATCAGTGGCATGACGAGCAAAGAGTTCAGATTTTATCTCAAGAGCTTCAGTGTGCCCACGCTGCAGGATCTCTCGGATGTCGTAGTGTTTTTGCTCTTGTTCTTGGCTCTGATGATTTATGACCGACGGATCGATCGGAGCGGCGCTCTTTTACTCGGCGTGTTTGCGATCTATTGTTATGTGTTTTTTGCGTTAGTGAAGATTGAGCCGGTCCAGGAGAACCTTGAAGTGGTTGAGAGATTCTTCATCTTTCCTCAATTGCTTCTCTGCTTTGTGGTCGTCGAGCTTTTTCCAGAAAAGTTTATCAAAGGCCGCAACGCTCAGATCCTGACTTTGATTCTTCTAGTGCAAGCCGGAGTGAGCGTCGCGCAAAATATCGGTGTCAATAATTACTCACAAAACACGATCGTCGAAGATTACGCTCAGAACTTCTTAAAAACGACTTCACCGACTCAGCCCTCGATCATTCTGGCCGAGGACGACACTCAATACTTTGCACTCAAGTATGCTCAGCAGATCCTGGGGGGAAATTCAAAGACCCAGGTGATGAGCGCGCCGCTGCTTTTTCATTCGTGGTACACGGATAAGATTTTTGCTCAAAACGTGGGGTTCCAGTTTAACGCGGGCCTCATTCAAAAAAGCCGGCACTTCAGTCTGGAGAAGGATTTACTCGCGCCTAACGTGGCGCGCCTCGCGTTCCATGTTTCAAGTCGCTTCACAGATACCTTGAGCTTCCGTCTGACTTACCTGGCACTGGGTCGAAGAATTGAAGCGGGGCAGGGCGAATATTTTGATGGCCATCATCAGAGCGAGTTCGTATTTCGCTCAGACCCTTCCGTACTGAAGACTGAGACATCCGAGTACGATCCTTTTAGAAGCATTTTCTCGGAGTACGCGTACTTTCATCTGGCGCAGGGAAGGGCGTTGGACAAGGAGGAAAAATATGCCGCGGCGGAAGCTGAGTTTCTTGCGGCGATTCAGCGAGTTTCTTACTGCCTCCCGGCCGCGCAAAACCTTTGCACGCTGAAAGATCGTGTCGGCCTCGACACAGCTCAATGCCAGGCTGAGTTAAAACGACTTTGGGCGGCAAATTATGACTACTACAGCCATTAAAACGATTATATTTGATCTATTTAAATGGCTAGCCAGCTGCCCGCAACTGATTTAAAATTATATTATGCTTTCCTCGAAAATTCTCAGGGGTAATTCGGGATTTACTTTGGTTGAGCTGATGGTCGCCGTCGGCATCACCGGGGCATTGAGCGCAGTTGCTGTTCCGAACTATCTT
This sequence comes from Bdellovibrionia bacterium, assembly GCA_045805065.1. Classification (GTDB taxonomy): domain Bacteria; phylum Bdellovibrionota; class UBA1018; order UBA1018; family UBA1018; genus CAZCBS01. Next base: position 5,731 of record JBJMMA010000190.1, read on the forward strand.
AAGCACGTCGCTAAAAGCCGCCAAAGCGAAGCAAAGATCGCGCTTTCGGCGATCTATGTTTCTGAGAAGCAGTTTGGATCTGAGTTTGGCTACTACACGGCTTGCTTGGATAAGACAGGATTTGTGGCTCAGGGCGATCGTTACTATGCGCTGGGTTTTAATCAGACTCCCGCAGGCCTTTCTATTTGCGGTCCGAATGGCGATAAACCTTGTAACGCCATTTCAGCTAGTCTCGATTGTGCTTCTTCGCACAACTATGCCTATTCAGCTCAAATGGCGTATTCTGGCACTCCTGCTAATGACGGTAATCTCGCGCCTTCCGGATACACCTTTCCTAGCGCTACCGGTTCAGGAACGGTCACTGCAATGACCGGGGTAGGTAAAGTCGCTTTTTCAGTCGGCGCTGCAGGGAGTGTCTCAAACAGCAGCGGATTTGATTATTGGTTCATCAATTCAAACAAGACTTTGATCAACGTCAAGTCGGGTATCTGATCGAACCAAGATCACAATAAGACGCTCTTCTCAGGCCCATCTCCCCAAGGGCTTTCTGAGCTGCGCTTGGCATCTCTACAAAAACTGTTAACTTGTCTTGATTATTTCTGTAAATACTCGTTATTTAAGATCTATTATTCTTAAAATATTCCGACATCTTTTGCCAAAAACAGCCGAAAATTAAGCTAAGGGATAGTGAACATATTCAACAGAGAAATGACGCCAGGGACTGCACTGAAACAGCTCCCGTCCGAGTCGCCGGCCTTTGGGCCGGGGCTGCAAGGATTCAGACATGTATCGCCTTTTAGCGGCCCTCTTCATTCTGCTTGTAACGCCTTTTTCAGCCTATGCCTTTTTAGGCATGAACGCTGGAGCTACGCTTCAAGGAGCGCTTCCGGCGTGGACTAGGCAACTCGGTGCTCAAACAAAAGCGATGCAGACTTATGCGCAGTCTGCAGCAACTGATAATTCCGGAAATATCTTTGTTGCAGGCACTACCGGTGGTGGTCTGGACGGAAATACTCTTACAGGGACGAAGGACTTCTTTGTCACCAAGTATAATTCCGCTGGCACTAAACAATGGACCCGGCAACTTGGCGTCGACTCGCAAGGCACTTATGGCAAGGGAGTTGCGACTGACTCCTCTGGAAATGTCTTTGTTGCAGGCTACACCGTTGGTGGACTGGACGGAAATACACTGACTGGATTCAGTGACTTTTTTGTCACTAAGTATGACTCCACTGGCGTAAAGCTTTGGACCCGGCAACTTGGCGTCGCCTCGCAAAGCACTTATGGCCTTGGAGTTGCTGCCGACTCCTCTGGAAATGTGTTTGTTACAGGCTACACCGATGGTGGACTGGACGGAAATACACTCACAGGGACGACTGACTTCTTTGTCACCAAATATGACTCCGCTGGCACTAAACAATGGACCCGGCAACTTGGTGTCGCCTCGCAAGACACTGAGGGCAATGGAGTTGCTACCGACTCCTCTGGAAATGTCTTTGTCTCAGGCTATACCGGTGGTGGTCTGGACGGAAATGCTCTCACAGGTACCACTGACTTCTTTGTCACCAAGTATGATTCCACAGGCGCAAAGCTTTGGACTAGGCAGCTTGGCGTCGCATCAAAGACCACTACTGGCAATGGAGTTGCTACCGACTCCTCTGGAAATGTCTATGTTGCAGGCGAAACCAATGGTGGACTGGACGGAAATACTCTCACAGGGACGAGTGACTTCTTTATTACTAAGTATAATTCCGCTGGCACCAAGCAGTGGACTAGGCAACGTGGAAGTTTTGGGCCAACGACTCTTTCAAATGCTGTCGCCGCGGCAGATGCTTCCGGCAATCTTTATATCGCTGGAACAACGGATAGTGGACTGGACGGAAATACTCTCAATGGGACCCAAGATTTCTTTGTCACCAAGTATGACTCCAGTGGCGCAAAGCAGTGGACTAGGCAACTTGGCGTCGCATCAAAATCCACACAAGGCAATGGAGTTGCTACCGACTCCTCTGGAAATGTGTTTGTTACAGGCTCTACCGATGGGGGACTGGACGGAAATACATTGACGGGAGCTGGGGACTTTTTTGTCACTAAGTATAATTCCTCTGGCACTAAACAATGGACTCGGCAACTTGGCGTCGCATCAAAATCCACACAAGGCAATAGAGTTGCTACCGACTCCTCTGGAAATGTCTTTGTCGCAGGTTATACTTATGGCGGACTAGACGGAAATACTCTCACAGGGTTGAGTGACTTCTTTGTCACCAAGTACAATTCCGCTGGCACTAAACAATGGACCAGGCAGCTTGGCGTCGCATCAAAGTCCACTTTTGCCTTTGGCGTTGCTACCGACTCCTCTGGAAATGTGTTTGTTGCAGGTTTTGGCACGGGTGGATTGGACGGAAATACACTTACGGGAACGAATGACTTCTTTGTCACCAAGTATGATTCCACAGGTGCAAAGCAGTGGACTCGGCAACTTGGCGTCGCATCAAAAGCCACACAAGCCGATGCAGTTGCTACCGACTCCTCTGGAAATGTGTTTGTTGCAGGTTATACTTATGGCGGACTAGACGGAAATACACTGACTGGATTCAGTGACTTCTTTGTCACCAAGTATGATTCCACAGGTGCAAAGCTTTGGACTAAGCAACTTGGCGTCGCATCAAAATCCACACAAGGCTATGCAGCTGCTACCGACTCAACTGACAATGTGTTTGTTGCAGGTTATACTTATGGCGGACTAGACGGAAATACTCTCACAGGGACGAGTGACTTCTTTGTCTCTAAATTTACTGGCTCAGGTATCAAGCAATGGACCAAACAAATGGGAACTCCATCGCGGAATACTTATGCAAATGGCATCGCGGTCGATTCCTCCGGTCGTCTTTACGTGAGCGGAACGACAAAGGGTGGATTGGATTTCAACGCACTGATGGGTGCTCAAGACTTCTTTGCCTGCCAATACATTGGTGATTAATATGGTAATTAATAAGTGCTGGAGGATTCATCGATCAAACGATCGATCCCTGAAATAAAAAAAGGACTCCCTTTCGGGAGTCCTTTTTATTTTTCGCTGAAGCTGAAATGGTGAGCCGTGGTGGACTCGAACCACCGA
>JBJMMA010000191.1:0-44296 GCA_045805065.1 Bdellovibrionia bacterium
CCTCTACTTCATCGGCGAAGTCGTCGACGTCACAGGCTGGCTCGGGGGTTATAACTTCCAATGGGCATGGGCTTCGGGCTGGGCGGCCGGACAAGCTGTTTAAAGCCAGGCGCAGACAAAACACACGTAGCCAAAACAGCGGTTTTGCTATAGGGATAACTCAGATTTTGGGGCCCTATCGATGTTTTCAAGTTTGCTCAGACTCTGCGTTTTATACTTCGTTAGTTTAGTCATTTTAAGCCATGCCTTTGCAAATGGGCTTGCCGACGGGCTTTACGAAGTGACGGGCACGCATTCCGTTCTGGGCGACTACTCAGGCCAGGTCTCCGTACATGGCTCCTCTGCTGAAAGACTCATTCACTGGAAGCACTATGCTCCAAAGCTGGCTAACGCCCCAGAAGAGCTTGAAACGGTTTGGACGGGCAGCGTAAGCGGTGATCAGCTTCACTTCTCCTTGAATTTGTCGAACGTTCTGACGAGCTATGAAAGTTATCAACCGTCGACGGAAGAGCTTCAGCGAACTCTTCCGGTGTCGCTTCATGTGCCAAGCGAAACCGCTCCTGTCGAGTTCGCGGTATCTGGCGAGGGAACTTACAAAGAGACTTGGAAGCGCTTCGGAGATGCCCCACTTGTCCCGCTTTGGAAAAGTGGCCGCCACATCGTGGACGCTACTGGCACAGATGAGCCATGGATCGCGAAACTCATGGCCTGGCTTGGTGTACGGAAAGCCGTGGAATGGTACCGCTCGCAGCCACAGATTGCTCCCTATGCGAACCGTCCAGAGTTTCGTGATGAAAAGCAGTATTACATTTTAGACTCAACGGATCAGGACTTTTACAGATCCCATCCTGAGAGTTTGCGTATTCCCAACCACACGGTCAACCCGCTGTCTTTGGCCGAAGCCTTGATGAAGCGCAATGCGTTTGCTCCAGCCTTGTCATGGAAGGCAGATTTTTTCCGCAATCAGATGGTTCAGAACCATTTGAACTCGGCAGGCCTGATCGAACTCGTTGAGCTCAATGAGCGGGGCGAGAAAACCGGACGTGCGCCCGATTATGATTCGGCACTCTGGACAGCGATGTTTGGTTACGCAGAGCTACTCAAATACCAAGTGACCCAAGCCCCGGAATCTTTGCAAACGTTTCGCAAGATCCTGGACGGAACTCTCACGCTTGTTGAGATTTCCGGAAATAAAAAAGATTTTGCCAGAGCGATTGCCATCTCTTCGCCCGAAGAAAACTTGGGTCCCGGCTGGTCCCAAGGCACCGGCAGGTACGCTCACCTGAAATGGCGCAGCGGCGGAAACAATGACATGATCAAGGGAGTGATTCTCACCTTGATCCTGGCTCATCGTGTGATTGGGCCAGAGGAAAGAGAATTGCGATCGCGGATCTTAAACGCAAGCCGGTCCCTTTTCTCAACCGATGCTGCTCACTATAATTCACTCAACACCGGACTGATCAACGGGTTAATTGCTCTTTGGAGTCATGATGAAAGCAAGATCGAACAGGTGTTTCCTTATTTCATCAACCTCCTGAGCGTTCTTGGCGAGAAAGTCGCCAAGAACGGAAGCATCTATTACAAAGGGATCGCAGACTGGTCCGGCATCCATCTAACGATGGTCTCAGCCATTGACCAGATCTTGCTGGCTCAAGAGCTTCAAAACCAGTATCCGAACTCCGATTACAGCCGCGAGATTGCTGAAATCCTCAAGGATGGCAAGTATCAGCTGCTTCAAGCGCATCACGCTTATCGAATCCTCCATCGCGATTTTTTAAGCATCTTTACCTATCTGCTTGCCTCAGACGCATCCAATCATGTTGCGCTGAGGGCGGATGCTCTGGAAGCCTTGGAATCGTTGCGGGAGCTTCCTGCACCACGCTTTATCGGAAGCGGAACGGTTGATCTCACCAAGAACGCCCAGTGGAGCTACTCCGCATGGCCGCGAGTTCCATGGAAAGCGCTTCGGGGAATCAGAAAACTCAAGTCATCGCTGGATTTTGAGCTCTTTGAGCAAGGTGTTTATTCTTATCCTGTGTATGAGACCCAGACCTGGTCAACGCAGTATCTCTGGAAAGAGTCACCATTCGGGATCAAGTTCACTTCCAATCCAAAGAGACAGCCTTTTTCTTCTGATTATCTTGTCGTCTATTGGGCTGCGCGAGCTTCAAATCTCCTCTCCTCCGGGGACTAAGGAAATGAAGGCTGCATTTTCCCGCTTTCTTCACACCGGCGTTGATGACGGAACGCCTTCGCACCTGATCGATCGAATCGTCTACAGCAACTGGATCTACGCGATTGGGACTTTAATCAACCTGATGGGCGCGCAGGCCAATTTCTCTCAGGGGTATTACTTTCTACTGAGCTGGAATGGAATCTATCAGCTCACGATCCTGGTCTGCTGGCTTCTGAACAGAAAGAAATTCTACCTCGTGGGAAGGGTCATGTTCATCGCCACATTTGTGGCAGGAATCTGCACCACAAGCGCGGCAGTAGGTCGCGGCATCCAGATGGAGCACTTCCTTTTAGCAACCGCAGCGCTTTCCTTCACACTTTTTCATCCCACGGAGCGGCGCTGGGCCTGGCTTTTTGGCAGCGTCTCAATTCTCGCTTTTTTCTATTTCATCCATCAGCCGGCTCCCATTTTCCAAGTCACTCTTCAGCCCTGGCAGTATCGTATCGAGGATCTTCGCGCTAATCAGTACATGTACGCTCTTCTCATTATTTGCTCACTCATCGCGCTTTCGAACGCCTATGCTCGGGCAACAAAACTCGCTGACGAACAACGCGTGAAGCTGTTTGAATCCAACAAAATGGCGGCACTGGGACAAATGGCCAGCGGTGTCGCTCATGAAATCAACAATCCGGTTACGGCCATACGAACCACTGTGGAGCTCATGTCCCGCCAGCTGAATTCCGAGGGGATACGGCGTGATGATTTGCGGCGATCGCTGAACAGACTTCAGGATGTCACTTATCGCATCGTTCGCATTGTAGACGGGATGCAAGGTTTCGCAAGGGGCGGAAATCATCTGCCATTCGTACTGACACCTGTGAACCAGATCATTGATGAGACGTTGGGGCTTTGTCAGGAGCGATTTCTCTCCCTTGGCGTTCAGTTCTGGGTCACAAAATCATCCAACGATGCAACCGTGGAGTGCCGTCCGGTTCAGATCACGCAAGCTTTGCTGAATTTATTGAACAATGCTTGTGATGCCATCGAACCGCATCAGGAGAAGTGGATCAAGATCAGCGTTCATGAGATAGCTGCTGACGTGACAATTCACGTCACGAACAGCGGTGGGCGAATCCCGCGTGAGCACCTTGGAAGCCTGTTTCAACCCTTTTTCACGACCAAAGAAATAGGTCGCGGAACTGGACTGGGCCTTGCGGTTTCACTTGCGATGCTGAAAGAACACGGGGGCTCCATTCATCTGGATGCCGACGCGCCCAACACTACTTTTGTCATCACTTTGCCAAAGCAGCGCCCAAGGACTCGGGCGTAATCACAGAGCTCTGAAGACTCTCAATCAGCTTTATTTATAGTGAATGAGAATTCAAAAACCGCTTCCTGCCCATCTCCATCCGTGGCATACCACCTGCCGATCTTACGAATATGACCACGAGAATATCAACCCTACAAATCACCTCTAAGGCCCCGCCTCGACTCCAAGTCTACACTCGTTTGGTGGGCAAGCTGATTTCGCGCTTTTTAAACACCGGGATTTACGATGATACATCGCCTATCCTCTCGGACCGAATTGTTTACAGCAACTGGCTCTGTGTCATCGGTACGTGCGTAAATGTCACCGCCTTTGTCATCAACACCATCGAGGGCGATCTGCTTTGCGCGTTTTTGAACTGCGTTTACCAGATAGGTATATTGATCTGCTTTCTCATGAACCGCAGGAAGTCATACCTCATGGGAAGGCTGATCTTACTGTTCCCTCTTTATATCGGCATCTTCCTGACGAGCGCCGTTCAGGGCCCAGTGATTCAGATGGAGCACTATTTCCTGGCTATTGCGGCTCTTGCCTTCACGGTTTTTCATCCATCGGAACGTCGCTGGGCCTGGCTCTTAGGGATAATGTCTGCCGTCGCGTACTTTGTTCTGGTCAATCGCACGGAGCCTCTCATCCATCTGCCCGAATTGATCGTCCCACACTCACCGGTAGACCTGAAGATCAATCAATGCCTTTATATTTTGCTTTATATTCCGTCTTTGATCGCGCTCTCAAACGCTTACGCTCGAGCAACGGAGATGGCTGATAAACAAAGAGCAGAGCTTTACGAGTCAAATAAGCTCGCAGCACTCGGACAGATGGCAGGAGGAGTTGCTCACGAGATCATCAATCCTCTTGCGATTATCGACGCTCTCACTCAAAAGGTGAACTTTCTTGCGCAAGCTCAGGAAATCGATCGCAAGGCTGTACTTACCACAGCGGAACAGCTGCAGAGCACCACTCATCGGATCGTCAGTATCGTGCGAGGGCTCCAGGTCTTGTCTCGAAACGGAAAGATGCAGCCACTCGAGAGTACATCCATCATTCAAGTGGTTGAAGACACCCTCGCGTTCTGCCACGAGCGTTTCAAGAATCTCAGCATCGAGCTCCACTTCACCAAGCCCCCTCATGACCTGGTTTTCAAATGTCGTGTCGTGCAACTTTCACAAGCGCTATTGAATCTTCTGATCAACGCATGCGACGCCGTTCAAACCCAGGAAACTAGTTGGATTCATGTGAGCATTCAGGAGACTTCTGAGGAGGTTCTCGTCTCAGTTCGCAACAGCGGTGAAAAGATCCCTAAACACGTTCAAGAAAAGCTTTTTCAACCCTTTTTCACAACCAAGGACATCGGCCGGGGAACCGGCCTTGGCCTGTCAATCTCACTTGCCATGATGAAACAAAATGGCGGAACAATTCGATTGGATCCAACCGATCCTCACACGAACTTTGTCATTTCTCTTCCGAAAACTCAGGCTTGCTGAGCACGTACTAAATACCCTTTATATATAGAAACTTTGGCATTCAATCCTCGCGATGATTACAACTTGTAACCACGTGATTACAAACATATTGACACACATCGTCTTCTTTCCTATAACGGCGCTCGCTTACGGAATAATGGGGTATCGGGATCCCGGGATATGATGACAAGTGTTTACAGCTACCAGAGTTCACGCCAGTTTCTGCTGGATCAGGTCAATCGCTGGCAGAATGCCTCGGGCGGTGATTCGATCCGAAATCTGGCCAAGCGGATGAAGATTTCGCACACCCTTCTAGTGATGTTGATCCAAGGGAAGCGTCCCTTACGTGTGAAGCATGCGCCGGCTCTCGCTTTGGGATTTGGATTGAGCGCTTCAGAGCGTATTTATCTTCAGGCATTGATCCAGTCCGAGAGCGCAAAAGATGTCGAAGAAAAGCAGCTCTGCCAGCTCTGGCTCTCAGAACTTCACCCTGCGCGCTCTCAAGTGAACACTCGCCTTCTGGACGAGTTTGAGCTTGTCTCGAACTGGGTCCATATGGCGATTCTTTCGATCTGCGAGATCAAAGACTTTGATCCAAGGCCAGAAGCGATTGCTGCGCGCCTCGGCGGCCGCGTGACGTCCGTCGAAGTCCGAAGCGCCCTTGAGCGGCTCAAAAGCCTTGGATTGATCCGCTTCGAGAAAGAGGGGCGCTTTGTCCCGACTCAATCTCAAGTCACGACTCAAGATGACGTCGCCAGCCAAGGCGTCAGAAACTATTACAAACAAGTCTCAGATTTAGCCAAGGAAGCAGTGGAGCGACAAACCGTCGAGCAACGCGAGTTTCAGGGATTCGCCTTTGCGGTGGCACGCCACAAGATCCCTCTTGCCAAGGAAATGATCCGCAAGTTTCGCGCTCAGTTCCTCAAAGCAATGGAATCAGACGTCCCTGAAAACGGCTATGACGACGTCTATCAGATGAATATTCAGATGTTTCAACTTACGGAGAGCCCAGTTCGCCAAAAGCGCACCGAGGACGAAGGCGTTGATGAAAATAAAACAAGAACGAAAAAGACGGAGAAGTACAATGTCTATTCAAACTAAAACGAAAACTCTTGGAATTTATTCCATCACCTCAGCGCTTTTGATTGCCGCTGCACTCGCCTCGCCTGCTTACGCAAGCAAGGGTGGAAACGGTCCAGGCAATGGGACGGATGATTACGCAAACTCACTTGCTCTCAAAAAGCTGATGGATAATCGCGATGGATTGACCATCGAAGAGAAACTTTATGATCTTTGGGTCAGAGCTGAGGGGTCCGTTCTGGATATCAACAACCCGGACAATCTTTACACTTGGTTTGGCCTGAACGTTGCCAACTTGGGCGATCCTACCCCTCCGGATTATAGTGGAACAAAAAAGGCCAAGAGCAAGTACCAGAAGGAACTTCTGATCTTTAAGAGTTTTCCAGCACTCATGGCTGGGGAATTTGAGATCAAGCCTTCTCAAACCTTTGCTTACAACCTGAGCACGGGCAACTATAACGGTGATATGAATCCACGTCACACAGAAATGGGAAATATTGGAACAAACATTTATCTGTATGGGGACGATTACCCTTATGAGGGACGTGAAGACGTCAATAAGAACAGTTCCAACTGGGATACGATTAAGCCTGTCAAGGTCCTGGACTCTGGAGTTTTAGTGAGCGTTACCGATAACTATCGCGACAAATTTGCTCCCGTGGAATACCGTCAAATCGATGCGAACACTTTGGTCGGCGTCCGAAAGGTACGGACAGAACCAAAAGACGTGAAGCCATGTCCAGACGCACGCGAAGTCAAGAAGACCGTCAAAGTGATGGTTGGCGTCAAGGTGGACGGCTTTTTTGGACCACGCACTGTCCAACAAGAAAGTACGCATGAAGTCCTTGATCACTGGGAGCTTGCAAAAGACTACGGCGTGCCGGGCATTTGCGAAATCCATTACCTCTTCAAAACCAAAGATCATCTCTAAAGAGGTTTCGTGAAAAAGCTGGTACTTCTTGCCTTAGCTTTATTGATTCTTCCGCGCCCGGGCTTTTCAGCTCCGGCGCGGATGTTTCAATTTCAAAACAAGGACAAGTTGAACTTCAGTCTCGAAGCCAGCGAATGGGAGCGACTCTCGAGCAAAGTTTATAGCTTTGTGAGCTCGTATATTCCTGACCCGCGTCCACAAGAACCCATCGAGATCGTCTTTGATCCCGAGCTCGATTGCGCGGGCTTTAGCTCAAGATCCGCGGAAAACCATCGGCAGGTGCGGATTAACACAAAGATCAGATCACAGCTCGATTACCAGGTCATCCTGGCTCATGAGCTCACCCATGTGCTCAGGCATATGCACCAGCCCAATGAAACGTATTGGTTGGACGAGGGTCTAGCCAAGTGGATGGAGTGGAAATACATTGGTGAGTTTCCAAAGCAGATGGTTACGACTCTGAACTCTAGCTCTGTTGTACGGCTCCTCGATGAGCCACTCAACTGTGGAGAGTCGGGAGGATCGGATTACGCGAGTTCATATTTTTTTGTTCTCTACCTGAGGAACCATTTAGGCGGAGACGCGTTTATTCAGCTGATCGGAACATCCAAAGATCAAGGCTGGGATAATATTGAGCGCTCCGCCCAAGCTTTAAAATCCATCGGTGTGATCTCAGTTGATCAGCAACTACTGAATCGACAAAGTCTTCTAGAGCACTTTGCGTTTGCCCTGGCTTTCAACAATCCTTTTATAGCCGACTACGCGCTTTTTCTGCTCGATCTGAAATATAGCCCAACCCAACAGCAAGTCCTCCACTTCCAAGCAGCCGTTCCAGAGTCAGCATCCAGTTGCTCGAACTTTGAATTCGAAATCTCGACAAGCCAACAGCCTTTCATCCGAAAGATCGAAAGTCTTCCTCGAAGCCCAATTCAAGGCTATCGATACATCCAAGTCTGTTTGTAATAGCCGCTCAGCGGTTACATGGCGCAGCGATTGCTCCCTCCTCCACTGAGGAGCAATTGAATGCAGAGATCAAATATGATGGCGAGCGTGTTTTGGGTATTACTCACAGTGGGTTTAATCGCTCATGCTCGTTCCCAAGCAACGAACTCCTCGATTAGTTCTAGTGAAAGCTCTGACGGGGGTTTCGTCAATGGCTCGATGGGCAGCTCTACGGACTCAATGAACGCCCAAAGAGGCATTTCAGGCGCAAGGACGTCAGGGCCCTAAGCCCGTGCCATGAAAATATGTACGGAATAGATTTCAAGCTGTCTGAGATGCTTGAAGAAGAGCCAAGGCAGATGCTCGACCTTCTGGCTCATGGTAAATCCAGCCTGTGTATAAAGCCATTCGACAGCCTGGGCCGAGTCCCGGATCGTGGCAGGAATGCGCTCTCTGAGGTCGCGGGCGACCTGCTCATGCCAGATATAAGGGCAGCTCTGGATCGCAATCCCGCCCTTTTTCAACAACTTATATTGAAGCTCAGGCAGGAGTGCAGGCTCCGGCATCATATCGATCGCGTTCAGCGCAATCGTGACATCTGCCTGGCCGATCTGAACAGGAAAGCTTTCAATCTCGCCGACGATGAAATCCGCACTGCCATTGAGTGCGTTCTCAATCGGAATATCCACTTCGCGAGACACGGGGCCTTGAAGAAGATCACCAGGAACCCGGACCTTTCGCCCATAAGGCGCGCCAAGCGCTAAATGCCTCGCTAAAGCGACGCTCGCAAAGGAGCTGTCGATCCCCAGGTAGGATCCAATCTTCGCTTTTAAAAGCGGATAAATCCCTCCAACACCCGATCCAAGCTCAATGACCGAAGCCTTGGGTTTCTCGGAGGCGACCGAATTGAACCACTGGCTAATTTGAGAGAAAGGCCCCCGGTCCCAATGCTCACGAATCAATGATTCAATGAGCGGACTGACTGTGCCACCTTGTTCTGGCTTAAGCCATGCGGGTGTACCCTGAGAGCCATCGCCTACGCGGAGGTAATGGTTCATCAGGTAAAGCGAAACAACACGCTCTGCCTCAAGATCCTCTTCGATATGCTCGGCCTCAATCTCGCTTTTTGCGTCGATGAAGTCCTCGCGATACTCAACCGGAATCTCGTCCTCGCTGACGAGTTGAGAAATACCTTTAACGTGATGGAGGATATACGAAGCCACATCACTAGTCAGAACGGCAACGCCTGCCAGGATCGGATAACGGGTTTGGCAGTTTTGGCAAAAGAGTGTGCCCGAAGCGATTTCTTGCGCAGCTCCGCTGAAAGCCTGAGGAGCGCCGCCTTTTCCTAAAAGCGCGACCTCACCCTGACAGATTTCGCCTTCAGAAATAAAAGAGGGACAGCGCAATTTAGAGATTGTTGTACTCAGCATGCGCCGTCCCTTCTCTTAAAAGACTTACTTCTTTTTCTTGGGAGCGTCTGCACCCTTGGAGATAGCAGCCTTCAGCTTATCGCCAAAAGCGCCACCCAAGGTGCCGAGTCCGCCACCCGCAGCTGCCGTACCGACAAAGCTCTTCCAATCATCGGCGTTTGGATCTTTTGGAACATCGAGCGAGATTTTGCGGTCCTGCTCACGGATCTCACCGATCTGAACGGTGACGGTATCGCCTACTTTAAGCTTATCGTATGGGAACTCAGGCTTATCAATCGCCTTGGACTTATGAAGGAGCCCGGTCATGCCTTCATCGAGCTTCACAAAGATTCCATAAGGTTCACGACGCTCGACCTTGCCGGAAACAATAGCGCCGACAGCAAACTTTGGTGCGAAAGACTTTCCACCTTGGCTGCCTTCAGCGCCTGCGCCCTTGCCTGCTGGTCTTTCAGGCTCTGGTCCAGCTTGCTTGAGAGAAAGGGAGATCTTGATCTTCTCAGTTCCGCCGCCTTCAATTTTAAGAATCTTGACGGTGACTTCCTGGCCGACCTGAACGACTTCGGCTGGATCATTGGTACGAGACCATGCCAGCTCAGAGATGTGAATCAAGCCATCAATGCCCGGAGCAAGCTCAACGAAAGCGCCGAATTTCTCAAGACGCGCTACACGGCCTTGAATGATATCGCCCGCTTTACGCTCTTGAAAGAAAAGGCCTGAGCTCTGCTCGCGCTCTTCTTCAAGAATCTTGCGACGGGAGACGACAATATTGCGTCCGCCTTCAGAGAATTGGGTAATGCGGAAAGCGTAACGTTGGCCGACGTAATCTTCTGGCTTATCGACAAACTTAAGATCCATCTGGCTGACTGGGCAAAAAGCCATCTTGCTCTTGATGGCAACGCGGAAGCCGCCTTTGCAGACCTCAGCGACGCGACCCTCAACCGGAAGCATCATATCGAATGCGTCTTCCAGGTCGTCAGCCAGGTTCTTGGAGGTAGGCTTTGGAGAAAGATAGATTTCAGAGCCACGAGCGTGCGTGACGTAAAGATCAAGGACATCGCCCACCTTGTAGGGGACGTTCCCATCGGCATCCAAAAGATCGCGGCGAGGGACGACGCCATCATGCATGGTGCCGGTCGAGACGAAGACGTCTTCTTTACCAAGGACAAGGATCTCGCCCTTGACCTTGTCACCTACGGAAAGCTTCTTTTGTTTCTTTCCAAAGGATGCCTCGAGCATCTGTGCGAATTCGCTCGAGCCTTTGTTTTCGTTTTCTTGGGTGTCCGACGAATCGTCAAAATCGTCGCCGAATGGATTATTTGGGGATTGGGTCATAAGATCTCTTTCTTATGACCCTTTTCTCATTCTTTGAGAAAATCAGCTAGCGAGTTCTTCTTCGTCGCTGGCTTCTTCTTCGCCAGCTTCCAGCAAAATCAGGTCTTCGTAGCGATCCCAAACGTCATCAAAACGTGGGAACTCACCAAATTCCTCGCTCAATTCGCGAGCTGCTTCAAAAAAGATCTCCAGGGAGCAAAGCGCGCCTTCACGCTCTTCATCCGACAGCTGATCCGTAAAGACTTCGGCCAGAAGCTGATCGACTTCCGAGAGGTTCTGATCCAGGGACTGCGTAGGCAGCTCACCGCTCCGAGCGTAGACACGGCTCAAAAAGTAATATTGGAATCCCAAGAGCTTACGGAGCTCATCCATGTACTGTTGGCTGTATTCGTAAGAAGTGGATTCGCAAGAAGTAGATTCAGAAGCGGTTTCAGAAACAGATACGGCGTTAGACATGCTGCTCATCTCCAGAAAGACGTCATCGGTTAGATTTTCGGTGGAGCAGCGATTTAATGCAGAGTGCCGTAACTGTCAATGACCGAGTTGATCAAAAAATTCGGATTACGGAATATTCCCGGATCTGGCCCTGAGCGGCTTCGATCTCAATGATATCTCCAGCTTTTTTTCCAAGGAGCGCTTCTCCTAATGGGGCCTGTGGCGTGATGACCTGAACGGTTACCCCACCCACGGAGACTGCGATGCCGCCGCCCAGTGGGGTCAAGAGATGAATGGATCGCTTTTGATTGGACTCAAGTTCAATCTCGACGATCGCGCCGATGGCAACTGGCTCATCAGGAGCAAAGTCCCTGACTTGAAGCTGACGAAACATCATAATGAGCTTCTGAAGCTCAGTCGCGCGTGCAGCCTGAGCTCCCGCAAGATAGGAAGCCTCAAGACCTCGCGTGTCGTGCTTGTCCTCAGCGCGGCTTTCCTCGTGGGTAGCAGCTTCATGTGCGGCTTTCGCGGCTTGAACGAGAGCCGAGAGCTCCCCGTTCAGCCGCGAAATCGCCAGTTCAATCACTTGTCGCTTATCGATCGATGTCAAACGTGGATCTCTTAAGTTTGAAGCGACTTCATATCGATCACAAAGCGGTACTTCACATCGCCCTTGATCATTCTTTCATAAGCTTCGTTTATTTTTTGGATTGGAATGACCTCAACGTCTGAGACAATTCCTTTTTCAGCGCAATAATCGAGCATTTCCTGAGTTTCAGCGATACCGCCAATCAACGATCCTGCAAGGCTTCTACGTCCCATGATGAGGCTGAAGGCCTGGAGCTCGGGTGCCTTGTCAGGAACACCGACCAGAGTCATTGTTCCGTCGCGCTTAAGAAGACTCAGATAAGTGTTCAGATCGTGCGGAGCAGAAACCGTATCCAGGATGAAATCAAAGGTTCCGGCATGCGCCTCCATCTGCTCAGGCTTGGTCGAGAGAATCACGTCATGCGCGCCCAGACGCTTTGCGTCTTCACGCTTCTTCTCAGAAGTCGTGAAAACAACGACATGCGCCCCAAATGAGCGAGCAAGCTTCACTCCCATATGACCAAGGCCGCCTAAGCCCACAACGCCGACCTTCTGGCCAGGTCCGACCTTCCAATGTCTCAGCGGAGAGTATGTCGTGATGCCTGCGCAAAGAAGCGGCGCCACTGCCTTGAGATCCGCTTTTGGAGAGACTCTCAGTACGAAGTCCTCGTCCACAACGACGGTGTTGGAATAACCACCTTGCGTAGTCGTTCCATCCTTATCGACGCCGTTGTAAGTACCTACCATTCCCTTCTGACAGAACTGCTCGAGATCCTCTTTGCAGTTTGCGCACTCGCGACAGGAATTGACCATGCAACCGACGCCAGCGAGATCGCCTTCCTTGAATTTTTTTACATTGGCACCCACGCGAGTCACGCGGCCTACGATCTCGTGGCCTGGAACCATGGGAAAGGTCGAGCCTCCCCACTCATCACGTGCCTGGTGAATATCGGAGTGGCAAACGCCACAGTACAGAATCTCAATCTGAACGTCGCGAGGCCCCGGATTGCGGCGCTCGAAAGTGAAAGGTTCGAGAGGAGCTTTTGCGGCTTTGGCAGCGTAGCCTTTTGCTGGGATCATTTTTTCTTCTCCTTGAATGTTCTCTGGTATTTAAATTAGTCGTCCGCCCGGGTTCGTACAATCAAAAAGGCCAAACTTACATTCCATTTTGGCACCGATGTTCTTTCTTTTTTTCACCCTGAGCAAAACGGTTCGAATTACAGCAGCGCGTAAAGTCTGGAAAATCAGGGGTGCAAGAGCAGAGCCCCTGACCAAGCAGCAGTGGTATGCGGGCTGCTCTATTACCCATGCAGGTAGCCAAGAAGGCGACCTAGAGTAAGGAGAGAACAGGATGTTCAAGTATTACCTGACGTACCAGTTTGCTGTGGGGTTTCACCGGGCCTGTGGTTCGCTTCCGCTTGAACACGTAAGAAAGGAAAGTCTGCTTCGAAGTGCCGAGACGATGATTCATCAGTTCGCCACGGCCATTCGAGCAACTGATCCCAAAGACGAGCTCAAACATCTCTGCGTTGCTTTGCTTTGCGTACGCGACTGCAAAGAAACCTTGGATGAAGCGGGAGTCAAATCTCAGGAGGTCTTCTCAAAGTATGAAGTCCTGCATCAACGTTTGGAACAGATCTGCATGAAAGCATCGGAGTGCGAGGGAGGGCAGCTCCGTATGTTGGGCTAGTCTCGCTTAAAGAAAAGGAACACGAAACTTCATGGCGCCGCGGATCCGCCAGTAAACCGACAAAGGAGGAATCAGGGCCGAAGTGAAAAACATCTCCGCGATGTGGGACGGGCTCCAGCTCGTCCCACAGAGCCTTTGAATAGCGAACGACGCGGTCAGCATCGCCCACGCCCAAGCAGAAAAAACCAGGAGTCGGTAAGAGCTTGTGGCGGCTCCCATCAGCGCAAGCAGGATAAAAAACAGGATCAGGTAATAACGAAGCGGAGGAAGGGCTTGAATCCGAGCGCGGTAAAGCTCCGGATGTTTTTTATATAATAGCGCATTAAACAGACTCTTCTTCTGTTGTGAGAGGCACACTCCCCATTTCGCGGGTCTCACCGGATGAACCACGAGAGCGTCCTTGGCACGAGTCAGCTGAAATCCCCTCGCCTCCGCATATCTCAGCAAAGAAAAGTGAAGATCGCTGTCTTCACGCCAGGCCATCCGAAAGCGCTCATCAAAGCCGCCCACCGCTTCAAGCGCTTCGCGTCTGACAAAACAATTGGCGGTCACAAACTCTGCCCGACAAAGTCCCGATTCGTTTCTTTCATAGTCGGTTGGGACATCGGGAAGCGGCATCACGACGCAACCCGAGGCTGCAACCACATCGGGGCGCTCCACTGCTCGAAGCCCGTTCTCAAGCCAGGATGGATCAGGAATCGTGTCATCATCCGTGAATGCGATGAGAGGTCCTCTCGAAGCTTGCCACCCTCGATTTCTTGCAGCCGCAGGGCCGTGTGATCCCGTGACAGAAATGTACTTCAGGGTGGCCCGAAATTCGCGAGCAAGCCCTTCAATCTGCTCGCGCGTCGAGGCAAGCCCCGCATCATCCGCCACGCAAATCTCATACTGGCTCGGATCCAGCGTTTGTCGGTCCAGTGCCCGAAGACAGCGCTCCAGAAGATCAGGCCTGCGATAAGTCGCAAGAACAACCGATACTCTTACGGCCGCGTCGTTCACACTTGCCTCATACAAGACCCTGGGCAAAGCCACCTTTCTCAAGAAGAAACGGTCCGATCGCAAGCGCATCAAGTGGCGAGCTCCAGAAGCACTCAATCGCATCACGCGGCGTGCAGACCACCGGCTCACTGCGCGTATTGAAAGAAGTGTTCACTAAAACGGGCACACCTGTGCGAGCCTGAAACGCTTTCAATAGATCATAGTATACCGGATTCTGATCCCGTCGAATCGTTTGTACGCGAGCCGTACCGTCCACATGTCGCACCGCTGGAATCTGCGCCGCCTTTTCGGGCCTCACCTCATGCACAAAGAGCATAAAAGGAGAGACCCCTGCGTTCTTGAACCACTCATCCGCTTCTTCTTCGAGAACAACTGGCGCGACAGGCCTGAAATCCTCGCGCTCTTTGATGTCATTGAGACGCGCCTGCATATCCGGGCTGATGGGAGACGCGAGAATCGATCGCGCTCCAAGCGCCCTTGGGCCAAATTCCATTCTCCCCTGGAACCAGCCGATGATTTTATCTCGTGCCAGGAGCTCTGAAGTCTCCCGAGCGACATCGCGCATTCTGCGATAGGGAACCTTGGACCAGAGAAGGAATTCCTCAATCTCGTTTTCATCAAATGAGGGACCCCAGAAAGCATGATTCATGCTCCAGAGGCGCTTTTCACGGTTCTCTCCGCTCTTCGCATCGACCCAAAGAGCCGCACCCAAAGAAGTCCCGGCATCTCCTGCCGCTGGCTGTACCCAAATGTTCTTGTAAGGGCCTTCGTCACGAACGCGGGCGTTCATGACACAATTCAGCGCCACGCCTCCAGCCATGCATAAATTATTGGACATTGTTTTCGCGTGAAGTATGCGAGCAATCTCAAGAACGGATTCTTCAAGCACCTTTTGGAGCGAATGAGCGATATTGAAGTGCTTTGCCTCAAGCTCGGCCCCTCTCAGGCGCTTAGGTCCGAACGCCTCTTCATAGTTCACACGCTGGATTGTGTAAGTGCCATCTTCACGAATGCGAATCATCTTTCGAAACACATCTAAAAATTCGGGCTTTCCATAAGAGGCAAGCGCCATGACTTTGTACTCATCCGATGAGTGGAGAAACCCAAGATGAGTAGTGATCTCCTCATAAAGCATCCCAAGCGAATGAGGCATATCAACCTGTCCTAAAAGCTCGATCTGAGTGCCTCGTCCGTGACCATAGGTGGTGGTTGCGCGCTCGCCCCGGCCATCCAAAGTCAGAACCGCTGCTTCTTCAAAGGGCGAAGCATGAAATGCGCTTGCGGCATGCGCCAGATGGTGGGGAACATAATGCCATTGATAGGGTCCGTCAAAGCGAGCGCCGATAAAGCGCTTTTGAAGATGATGAGGCCATCCCCCTGCCAAGTGACGTCTTGCATTGACAATGGCCGAGAGAAAAAGCGGATCCCAGACCGCTTCCCACTCCTCGACTCCAAGCTCGGCATGCCTTTTAGCGCTGGGCTCAAGAGGCAATGTAATCACTTCGTTCTGAGCGTGGGTTTTAAGCAGCGGATAAGGATCAAAAGAGTAAGCAATATGATCGACATCATTAAGATGGATACCCGCTTCTTTCAAACAATAATCGATGGCATGAAACGGAAGCTCATAGGTGGAGAACGGAATCGGTCTCTTTCCGTGCTTGATACGAGTAAAACGCTCGTCTTCAGCGGCAGCAATCACTTTGCCATCTTTTACGAGGCAGGCGGACGAATCATGGAAGGCGGCATTGATTCCAAGCGTGTACATCGGAAATCCTTTCGTTCTGAAGTTCGAGCGTTGCGCGCACGACCTCAGCCGATGCAACGCCCGTTAAACAAGCGTTATGTCCCTCAGGACAGACGCTTTTGTAGCAATATCGACACTCCACATCCTGAAAGAGGACGCGATTACGGACTTTCCAAGGGGTATGTTGCGGATTCGTCAGGGCGTATAGATCAACCACTGGGGTCTCACAGGCTGCGGCAAGATGCACCGTGCCTGTATTGTTGGAAATCAAAACCGGCGCCAGGGTCAGAAGCGCTGCCAGGTCTTCAAGACTGAGAAGCCCAACGAGCGAGTGAACGCGCTGGCGATGATTCGGAAGCTCTTTCAAAAGTTCCTCGACAAGAGAAGTCTCATCTTTTGATCCCGTCAAAACAATCTCATAGCCATGCTCTTCGATCAGCGTTCTCGCGGCCTCCGCGAACTTCTTAGGCGGATAGCGCCGGGAGGGTGCCGTAGCCCCTGGATGCATCACCGCCCATGGAGCCATGACATCGATTCCGAGCTCAATCAGATTTTTAAGAACCCGATCTCCCGACTCTTCCGAAACCTGAACCGCCATTCGATCATCGAATACACCAGGGCTTGAGCCAGGGCTAACCGTGACGACAAGATCAAGCTGCCGTTTCACTTCGTGGCGGATCTGATCCTGAGGCTCAGTCTCTTTGACCCAATGAGTGAGAAGCTGGTAAGGATTTTCGCGGCAATAAGCCAGGCGCAGCGGAATTTCAGCGAGATAACAGAGCATCGCCGATGGCAACGGATTCTGACTGTACACAGTGAAGATGACGGCGCCATCAAACTCGTAGCCTTTGAGCTTTTCAATCCAACCAAACTCAGGCTCCGCCGACTCACGAGGCCGAGTGGCTTTCAACCATGGGGCATCGTAGACCAGGACTCGGTCAATCTCAGGCATCAGCTTTGCTGCCTCAGCGCCAGATCGGGAGGTCAGAAGTGTGATTCGTCTTCCCCTGACCTGGGACTTAAGTGCCCTGATCGCGGGTCCGGTCATCAGGACATCTCCTAAAGAGTCCAGACGAATGCAAAGAATCTCTTTGGCCTGACTCCAATCCATGACTCTCAAGCAGCGCCCCCTTCTGACCAGGACTCTGTGCAAAGAATCTCAGCAACAGCATCTTCCAAGTCTTTTGCCATGTAATCTGGAACCCGGATCGCTGGCGAAAGCTGCCACTCGGTCTCATTTCCGTTTTCGACGAGAATCGAGCGGCAACCCGCCCGATGTCCTGCCTCAACGTCATGAAGGATATCGCCGATCATCCAGGAGCTCCTGAGATCAATCCCCTGCTCAGCGGCTGCCTGGAAAAACATCCCGGGCTCAGGCTTGCGGCAGACACATCCCTGATCCGAAGCATGCGTGCACCAGTAAAACTTTTTGATCCGGCCCGCACAGTCCTCAAGCAGTTCACGGATGCGTTCCTCAACACCGCTAAGGTCGCCGGCAGTGAACTTTCCCATGGCAACGCCCGGTTGATTGGAGATCACGTAAAGTTCATAACCTGCCATTACAAGCCGAGAGAGCGCTTCCGCGGCTCCTGGCATGAGCCGGATCTCATCTGGATTCACATTGAACGGGACGTCTTCAATCAACGTCCCGTCCTTATCAATAAACACGGCACTTTTTAAGGCCACGAGGTCTCCCGCATTGGAAGCGCCATCACTTCAGGAATCACCGTTCCTTCAGGCGTGGACAGAACCATCCGAATCGTTTCAGCAACGTTCACAGGATCTTGAAGGTTGTTCAGATCGATATCAGGGAAGCGCTCAAGCAGGAACGGAGTTCTCATACCGCCGCAGATCAAGGCAGTCACTCTGACGTTATGTGGGCGAGCCTCCGTATGAAGAGCATGAGTGAAACCTAAAAGACCCCACTTACTGGCGTGATAAGCCGAAGCATTCGGCCAGGCTCTCTTGGCAGCCGTTGAAACCACGTTCAGAATGTAGCCGCTTTTGCGCTCACGCATATGAGGAAGCGCGTACTTGGACATGAGAAACGGGCCGCGGAGATTGACATCAATGATGCGATCCCAATCTTGAGCACTCATTTCTTCGATTGGAACCGTGACATCGACGCCCGCATTGTTGATCAGGGCATCCACTCGTCCAAGCTCGGAGACGGTTTGCCGGATGGCGCTTTCAGCGCGGGCTTCATCCGAGACATCCAGCTCCATCGGAGTTGCAATGTAGCCACTATCACGAATCTTTGCAGCCACCTGCTGAGCCTGTTCACGGCGTACGTCAGCAACGACGACTCTTGCTCCAGAGCGAGAAAGAACCTGGCAGATCGCTTCGCCAAGTCCGCGTCCGCCTCCCGTCACCAGAATCACCTTGTCCTTGAGTTGTTCCATTTTTTCCTATTTCCTTTCATTAAATTTGCGATTGGTAATGAATCCCTACCCCAGCTGAACTCGCGGCATCGTGTCGCTTCCTTTACGGATTCCTGACTTGACGCTGAGGGGCTGTTTTTCCAGGACAACACTTTCAAAAAGGTTCGCAAGATTTCGAGTGACCTTCTGCCAGGTGAAAAGCTCATGCGCGCGCCCCAATGCCTGGCGCCCCATGACTTTCAGATGCGCGGGATGTTGACAGGCCTGGATCAATTTTTTCCCGAGCGCAACCGGGTCACGAGGAGGCACAAGAAAGCCCGTCTCTCCGTCGACCACACTGTATTTGATTCCCCCGACGTTAGAGCCGATCACGGGAGTTCCGCAGGCCATGGATTCCACGGGTGTGATGCCGAAGGGCTCATACCAGGGGACCGTAATGAAAGCATCGGCCGCGCTGTAGTACGCTCGAAGATCATCGCGACCGCGATGACCGACAAACTTCACATGGTCGAGGATGCCTTCAGACTTTGCAATGGCGCGAAGACGCTCCATCTCCACGGAACGATCCAGCTCCGGATCCGCGGTCTCACCGCCGACAATCAGAAGTTTCGCGCCCACATGCGTGGATTTGAGCAGATAGCTGAATCCCTGAAGAACGGTATCGATTCCTTTTCTTGGAACGATGCGCCCGAGTTGAAGAAAGATAAAACTGTTGGATTCCACCCCGATACTTGCGCGGGCCGTAGCCTGATCCATCGGCCAGAACTCATCGGGATCAAATCCACAAGGAATGACTCTCATCTTGCTCGGGGAAGCATTATAGAAGTTGATCAGATCATCACGATCATTTGGACATTCCGCGATGATGTGATCCGCCTCGGCAACCACCCGATCTTCTACTTCAAATCGACGATCGGAAAACTGATCCGCCTCGCCTTGATAGATCCTTCGCACTCTACCCAGAGCATGAAATGTCACAACGAAAGGAATTCCCAGAACCTGCTTCACTTCAGCCGCCACAAGTCCCGACATCCAGAAATTAGCGTGAATCAAATCGTAGGGTTGCTTTTGCCAGCGGGAGAACTGGAGAAAGAACGAGGTGAAGTCGTCCATATAAGGAAGCAGATCCTCCTTACGAACGAACTTGGCGGGCCCCGCAGGCACATGAATGACCCGAAATCCTCCCCACTCCATCACCGTGGGAAGAGAGTCGGAGTCGCGACGAGTAAAGACATCGACTTCATGGCCCAGACGCACCAGGTGCTTTGCCACCTGGGCAACATAGACATTTTGTCCTCCACTATCGACGCCCCCCAGGACGCTCAGAGGAGACGCATGCTCACTGATGAGCGCGATTCGAAGCGGTCTCATACAACCTCCTCAAAAGTGCGGGTCCAATCATTGACAAAGCGATCGATTGAGAATCGTTCCATGGCTGTTTGCCTTGCTCCATGCCCCAGATGCCGAGCAAGCTCCGGATTGTTCAAAAGCTCCTTCATGACATCAATCAGGCAATCTGGATCTGTATCGATGAATCCCGAGACTCCATTCTCGATTACGGTGGCAAGTTCAGTCGTTGCCAACCCTACGATCGGAATTCCCGTCATCATCGCCTCGCAGATGGAGAGGCCAAGACTTGTGTAACGAATCGGATTAAAGAAGAACCGATAGTGAGATGAGAATAAGGGAAGCTCCGCGTGTGAAATCTCACCCAGACCGCCAGCATCAAACCAGCCCATCCCTACGAGATCCAGAGGGATCTCCCGCCTGACGTGCTCATAGATGTCGTAACCGAGCCTGCGGCCTCGCTTCTTGATGTTATTGACAACAACGAGACCTCGCTCTTTCTCGCCGACATATCTGACGCCTTCAGGAATTGAGACGCCGTGCTCTATAACGCGCGTCGGGGTTCTGCGCGCATCCCACATCAGTCGGTTAAAAGAAGTGACATGCACGAGCATGACATTGGGGTCATCAACGATATGATGAGTGTCCGTCGGGCTCTCGCGCGGCGGATCGTGCTCAAGATAAATCCGAGGGAGACTCCGTTGAGTATCGGACAAAATCTGATGCTGATCTTCCAGGTAGTTTCTTTGTGACTGGAACAGAATGCAATCCAGCGAAAGATTTTTAACTTCTGAGACCGGGACTTCGATCACATTATCTGGCCACGCATAGCTTTTTGTACGGCCATGATAGCCATCCGCGCGTTGAGCTACCGGAAGATCAGGAACCGGAAGATAGAAAATATGAGGCACCTGGGTCAGGTAGTAAAGATAACTGCCGTGCACGTGCCATGTTAAGATTCGAAGTGGCCGCATGAAGACTCCTTTCTTTATGCAGCAAGGTCAGCACTCCCTAGTTCAGGGTCCCAATGACTCATCAGGCTCTCAGCATGAGCAAGAACATCATCCGGACTGACACCTGTGATTCGACAGACCGACCTATGCAGCTGGCGGTCCAATGGTGGCCAGCCGGCAAGATCTGTTGTCCAAAAAACAACCACGCTTGGCACTCTCAACGCTGCCGCAAGATGTGACACTCCTGTGTCGTTACAGATCAAAAGACGCGCACCGGAAAGAAGCGCCGCAAGCGACCCGAGATCCGTGTGTCCTGTGAAGTCATGAGCACTCCAATCCATGGAGGCTCGCACTTGATCAGCGAGCTTACGCTCTTCTGCACTGCCAGTAATGACAACCTGAAGCCCGCGTCGTGCTAACTCATCAGCAACTGCGGCAAATTTCTCAGGTGGCCAGCGTCGCCATTCCGCTCGTGCTCCGGGATGAATACAGACATACTCACCCGGGCGTAGCGCATGCGCACCCGGTATCGCCCGAAACCGGCTCATATCCTGGCGCTCCACTTCGAACTCCAGGAATTCGCCCTGAAGTGGAACACCCAGGTGCTGCATCAAGCGCAGATGCCGCCAGACCTCCGGTTCGTTAGCGGGATATGCAATGAACTTTTCAGGATCAGGGCAATATTGCCCAGGCGTGAAAAATCCAGCGCAAGCTTTTGCGCCAAAGAGTGAGACCAGCGGATTGGTGATCGTGCCGCATCCATGCATCTGAAGAGCAAGATCATACTCTTCTGCCTGAATGAGCTTGATAAACTCCGGAATCCGCTCTGACAGTGGTTTTCGTTCGAGCAGCCCAGGGAATCCCGGGAGCTCCAGGAATGAGTCAAAGTATCTTGAGAATCGCTCAACGAATGCTTTTGCCCACGGCAATCCAACGAGAGTGATCTCAGCGTCAGGAAACGCTGACCGCAAAGCGCGAAACGCTGGAACTGCGCAGAGAAGATCTCCCAGTTGAAGCGCACGAAAAACAAGGATCTTTTTCGCTTGGATGCCTGGCATAAGCAGGCACGAAGCGGAGCAATGTCTATGCCCCCTTGGAATTGCCCATGGAATTGCTATGAGCGATCTTGTGAACGTTTGCCAGGCCCGAGCTTCCGTGAAGTTGGGCATAACGGCCGCCCAGACGAATCAACTCGCGATGAGTTCCCTTCTCGACAATGCGACCGTGATCCAAAACCAAGATCAGATCTGCGTTGACGATGGTGCTGAGTCGATGAGCCACAATGAAAGTTGTTCGATTTTTCACGAGGCGCTGAAGCGCGTCCTGAATCTGCAGTTCGGTCATCGGATCAACAGCGCTCGTCGCCTCATCCAAGAGCAAAATGCGCGGGTTCGTTAAAAGTGCACGCGTAAAACAAAGAAGCTGACGCTCTCCTAAAGAAAGATTTGCGCCGCGCTCTCCGACCTGCGTCGCGTATCCTGATTTCAAGCTCAGAAAACGCTCGTGGCACCCAAGCTTCCTGGCGGCATCAATTATCTCGCGATCCGTCGAATCGGGCTTCACGTACTTGAGGTTCTCGAGCACTGTTCCACTGAACAAGAAATTATTTTGCGACACGAGCGCCATCTGGCGATGCAGACTCTCGCCGGTTGCCTGATGAATATCGTGACCATCGATTCTGACACTGCCTTGCGTAGGTTTATAGAAACGTGCAAGCAGCGAGATGATCGTGCTTTTGCCCGAACCCGTTGCCCCGACGAGCGCAACAGTGCTTCCCGCCGGAACGTCAATGGAGACATCCTTAAGAACCAGGGATTCTGGGCGATAGCCAAAGTCGATATTCTCTAGACGGACAGCTCCCTGAAGTTTTGGCAGCGGCTTGCTACCCGGCTGATCCTGAATTTCAGGACGCTCGTCAAGAATCGCGAATACACGCTCAGCGCTTGAGAGAGCAATCAGGAGCTCATTGAAAAAGCCGCCAAATGTTACGGCAGGCGACATGAACCACTCCCAATAAAGGGAAACCGCAACAAGATCCCCCGGCCTTAACGTTCCTTGGGAAACGCGGTAGCCACCATAGATCAGGACAATCGCCTGACCCAGGAATCTTGCCCATTGCAGAAGCGCCTGAAACATTCCGCCCATGCCAGCGGCACGAACATTGTTCTTTGTATTGATCTCCTGAAGCTCGCCGTAGCGCTCAAGATTATGAGCCTGCCGATTAAAGGCCGTCACCACTCGCACGCCTGCGATGTTCTCAGCCTGATTGGCTGAAACACGCGCCGAATGAACACGGACCTCCTGCCAGGCCTCTCCAACTCTTCTGCCGTAGATGAAACTCAAAACCGTGATTGCAGGCGCAAGCCAGGCCACGGCAAAGAAAAGCTCCCGGTCCGTGACAAAAATCATGACGGAGGCAAAAATCATGACGGCTGAATTCGCAACGATGGTGTTCATTCCCCAGATCAACACGCTGCGCAGCGCATCGATATCGTTGCTGGCTTGAGAGATGATTCGTCCAAGATGGGTTCGATCGAAATA
This sequence comes from Bdellovibrionia bacterium, assembly GCA_045805065.1. Lineage (GTDB taxonomy): Bacteria > Bdellovibrionota > UBA1018 > UBA1018 > UBA1018 > CAZCBS01. Next base: position 23,363 of record JBJMMA010000191.1, read on the forward strand.
GCCCATGGAGAGCTTTTGAAGATGATTGAAGATCTCCTGGCGAATCGTTGCCAGGACACGCTCGCCGTAGCGATTGGCCAGCTTGATCTGAATCGAATGCAGAAACTGACTGACTACGAAACTGACCACCCAGGTCCCCGCAATCAGAAGAATCAATCCCATCGTGCATTGACGGACGCTCATCGCGTTGATCGCGAGTCCGACGAGCCGGGGTGGAATCATTTCTAGCACGGCAACAAAGAGTCCTGCTATACAGACCGTCGCGTAGTATTTGCGGTACGGCTTCAAGTAGGCAAAAAGCCGCTTCGCCATCCCATAGGATAGCGCATTTACTTTTTCAATGGGTGCAGAATTCATACGGGAATGACTTCCTCGAGCTGGGTATGCCCTAGCTGGGTATGGAGAATTTCCTGGTAAGTGCCTTCGGCTCTCGCGAGATCCTGATGATTGCCGGTCTGGCTGATCCGTCCCTCTTCAAGAACGATCACATGGTCAGCACATTGAACCGCGCTTACGCGACTTGTGATCATGAGGACGGTCCGATTCTCAAAAAGCTCTTCAAGGCTCTCTTGCACGGAGCGCTCGGTTTTCGGATCAAGAGCTGCGGTCGCATCATCCAGGATCAGGATCTTAGGATCATAAACAAGGGCTCGAGCCAATGCGAGACGCTGCCTTTGACCGCCCGAAAGATTCACTCCGCCATCGCCAAGAATCGTATCGTAGCCATTAGGGAGCGATTGGATGAACTCATGAGCATGCGCAGCCTTTGCCGCTGAATAAAGCATCTCATCGCTCACATCGAGCCTGCCATAGCGGATGTTGTTTCGGATGGTATCTGAGAACAGGAACGTTTCCTGAAACACGTATCCCACCGTGTGCCTGAGCTCCTTGAGCTCGATGGACTTGAGATCATGCCCATCCACTCGGATTGCTCCTTTTTGCGGATCGTAAAAGCGCGCGATCAACCCACCGAGCGTGCTCTTCCCTGAGCCCGTCTTACCGATGATGGCCGTCACCTGGTTAGCAGGGATCTTGAAAGAAATGTCGTGAAGGATAGGGCGCCCCCGACACTGTTCGAAGTCATATCCAAACGTCACGTCATCAAATTCAATCTCTCCACCACGCCATTGAAACTGAGAAGGCTCGTCCGTGAGATCCCTCCACCTCGGAGTGTCCAGGACCTCAAAAAGCCTGCGCGCGGACACAATCCCCTTTTGATACACTTCGATGATGACACTGACCTGCTGAAGTTTTGAGAGGATCGCTCCCATCGCCATGCCGAGAATCAAGAGGTCACCGATATTCAACTTCTGACGAATGACAAAGCGCGACGCGATCACGAACAAAAGCACGTGTGCGCCCGCAGCCACTGCTTTCAGCGATGGTGTCAGTCTCGACTGAATATCGACCATGCGGTCCTGGCGATCAAGAAGGCGCGTATTGAGGCGCGCGTACTTTCTCATCTCGCGCTTTTCAAGCCCGAACGCACGGATCACCTGAACCCCACCGACGTTCTCAGTGAGCGCGCTCATGAGCGAGTCACATGCGCCTTGTTGAGCGCGATAGAATACCTGCGAGGTCCGGTTGAAGCCACTGATGAGAAACCACCAGAACGGCAAGGGAAGAAGAGCCGCCAGCATCAGCCAAGGGGAGCGACAATAAAGGAGTCCAAGATATGCGGCAACCGTCGCGGTGATATCCAGCGTCGAGATCACGCTGGTGTTCACGAAGTTTCTGACAGACTGAAGATCAGACAGAGCACGATTAATGAGCTGCCCACTGGTCATCTTGTCGTGAAACGGAAAACCCACATGCTGAAGATGGTCGTAGATCGCGTTCCGAATATGAAACACCGCGCGCATGCTCAGCTTGGTGTCCCAAATCGATCGCATCCAGATCATCAACCCCAGACAGAGCTGAGCTGCTCCCATGTATGCGATGATTCGACGCAGACCTGCCGCCGTCGGGTCAGTACTCAGGATCCAATGAAAGAATCCCACAGACGAGTGACCGCCTGAGAATCCCTTAATGACCGTAGTCACGGCTGGGCTCAGAAAGTACACGGTCGGAATCTCGACGGCGATACGAGCCAATACGACCAAGGCTGCGATCAACGCAGTACCGCGTACAGGCTTCAAGAATTTTAAGGTGCGCAAAACCAAGGCATAGCTATTCCTTGCTTCGCGATTTGATGCGCGTGCATGACTTTTTTCAATTGTCATTATGTAAGCCATACTTGCGTGATCTGAGTGCGAATTGCAAGATGACCGTGCGAAGTATTTATTTTTTGCACACCTCCAGTCTGGCACTCAGCTGGCACAGGAGTTGTACCCGCGCCCGTCCTATGAAGACTCACTCGCTCGAAAACAGATCCTTTCGCATTGAAGTGGTTCCTGAACAAGGAGGCCGCATCGAGTCGATCATCGATCGGGTCAGCGGAAAAGAGTGGGTCTGGCATCCGGACGGGTACGAACCTAAAGATCGACAGCTGCCGGTTGGCGCATCCTTCGATGACAACTGGCGAGGGGGTTGGGAGGAGGTTTTTCCCAATGACGCCGCGGGCCCATTTGAAGGTTACTCTCTTGTTGATCACGGCGAGCTCTGGAGTCAGCCTTGGAGCATCATTGAGAAAGACTCGAGCGGCATCAAAATGTCCTATCGCTGTGAGCGCATACCGGTCGAAGTCGAAAAAACGATCGTCCTCAGCGACGGCGCACCCTCCTTCCGGCTTCACTATCTTTTCCGATCGCACGCCGAGCGTCCACTGCCCTTTTTGTTCAAACTTCATCCGGCAATAGCGATCGAGCCGGGCGACGAGATTATTTTACCCGACTGCTCAGTCGAGCCAGTTACGCTTGATTTCAGTACGCTGATTGGGCGGAGTGAAAAAACCCGCTTCCCTTTCGCTCTCGGGCGATCAGGAGAGCAGATCCGACTGGACCGCGTCCCGCCCCGCGAGGCGAACGCTCAGGAGTTTTACTACGCCACAGGTCTTTCCGAGGGCTGGGCGGGAATCAGAAACCATCGCACGAATACGGAACTTAAATTTCGCTTTGATCGTAAAGACATTCCAAACGTCTGGATGTTTCAAAGTTTTGGAAAGTGGCGCAACCATTACATGCTGGTGATGGAACCATGCACCAATGTTCCGTGGGATCTGACCGAAGCCCTGAAACGCAGGACCTGCGCGATTCTTGAGCCCGGCAAAAAGCGAGAATACCACTTTGAGGTGTTGATCACCCCGAGTCAGACGAAGCCAAACCCTGAGTAGTACTATGAATAGTACTGCGAATGAGCTCATCCATCTGCGAGTGAGTGAGCACACGCGATCTGAAGCGGAGCTGCCTTTTGAGCATCCGCGTAGACTTGGGTCCGCGCGCGAAAAACCTCCTGGCGCAGTCCAGATCATCCTGCAGCGAAGGTCCCATGAATCTCGGAACACTCTCGTTCTCAATCAGCTTTTGCGAAACCTCGCGCAAAAGCCCAAGACTCTCGCCGCGCAGGAACTTGGACAGGAGCGGCACCCAGGATTCTTCCATCGCTAATGTGTAATCAAATTCCACACGAGCGCGCCTGAGGACCGAAGGAATGGAGAATCTCGGGCCGGTTTGAAAAGCAGCATAGAGCAGTCGCAAAAGCGCGCTGAAGCCGCGCTTGGTATGAATGCGCTCCTTGAAGCAACCAAAGACCAGAACGTCCGGGGAGAGTTCGGGCTCAGAGGTCAACCTCAGCTCAAAATGGCCGGGCTTTCTGATCTTGCGAAGCGTAACAAAAAGGTAGCAAGCCGCCTCCGTATCTGCCGTATTGTAGGGAGGCCTGACCGCATGCAAAAGTTCGTATTCCCGGGCCAGCGCATCCGCCTCGCTTTTACAGATCTCCCACCGAATTTCATGGATCAGCCCAACCATTCGAACAAGATGAGGCGGGTGCGTCGAATGCTTGACGTTTCGATAGCTCGAAACTCGCTTGCGCAGGCTTTTGGCTTTTCCAATGTAGAGAATCTCTCCCTTTTGCCCGAGCATGAAATAAACGCCTGGGGAGTTCGGGAGCTCTTTAGGAAGAGAATGGAGCGGAGACTGCCTCACGCTCCTAACCTATCAGATCATCTCTTCAAACTGCCATGGAGAAGTCGCTGACTCGCGCCAGAATCGATAAAGCGTGCAACGATCCAGCTTCTGTTCTCCAAGACCGAGCAACCCAAGCAGAGTCGCGCCAAAAAAGCCATGTGTGACCAACAGCGCCGCCCCCTTATTGGCGGAGCCAGTCTCAAGGATATGGTTGATCGCTTCCTGAACACGCGCCTTGAACCGGTTGAGACTCTCTCCTCCCGGAATCTGTTCGACCAGCGGGGAGAATCCAGCAACCTCGGAAACTTTCATTCTTTCCCACTGCCCTAAATGCCGCTCGGCAAGCCCCGAGATGACTCGAACCTTTACCTTAAGCTTGTCGTGCAGAACGTCCGTAGTCTGGATGCAGCGCAGAAGCGGACTCGAGACAATCACGCGCACACCCAGCTTATCTTTTTGGAAGACGCGAGAAAGCTTTCGAGCCTGAGCCAGGCCTTCCTCATTCAGAGGAATATCCCAACCCCCACCGCAAATTTTCTCATTTGCGTGAGCATCGGTTTCACCATGAACGACGAGGAAAAACTCTTGCCCGGAGGCAGCTGTAGTATGGCGCACCTCTCCATTGTGCCAAAGCTCAGGTGCGGGTCAAGCACCGAAAATCAGGCAGAAGTTTCTTAATCGTTTCTTAACATCGAGATACACAACGGCCCGAGCTCTCGATCGAGTGCCCGGGCCGTTGCGATTAAACAATGCTTATTGGGTAAGTTCCCGGAGACGTCCCGTGAGGGCGCTCTGAAGTTTGGTGAATTCAGGAGGAAGAGTCTCACCGAACTTCGCGAAAAATTCGCGCGAGGTCTCAATTTCCTTGCTCCATTGATCGCGATTGATGCTCATGACTTCCTTGAAACGATCCGAAGTCATTTCGCTCAAACCGTTCCAATCGAGGTCTTCAAAGCGTGGAACAGATCCCAGCGGAGTCTCCACAGCGCTCCCACGTCCATGGACGCGGTCGATGATCCACTTCAGAACGCGCATATTGTCGCCAAAGCCTGGCCAGAGATACTTGCCGTTCTCACCCTTGCGGAACCAATTCACGCCGAAGATGCGTGGAGGGTGCGCAACGGAGGTGCCCATCTTGAGCCAATGCTGGAAGTACGTGCCCATGTTGTAGCCACAGAATGGAATCATGGCCATTGGGTCACGGCGAACTACGCCGACAGCTCCTGCCGCCGCTGCAGTGGTTTCAGATCCAGTGGTTGCAGCAGTGTAAACGCCTGCTTCCCAGCTTGGGGCCTGATAAACGAGAGGAATCGTGTCCGGACGACGTCCCCCAAAGACCATGGCGCTGATTGGAACACCGGCTGGATTTTCAAAATCCGGATCAACGGATGGGCACTGGGAAAGAGGCGCGGTAAAGCGCGCGTTTGGATGCGCAGCCTTGCGTCCGCAACCCGGAGTCCACTCCTGGCCCTGCCAGTCGAGAAGCCTTGGCGGAGGAGTATCCGTCATTTCTTCCCACCATACATCTTCATCCGGAGTCAGTGCGACGTTCGTGAAGATGGTGTTCTTGGAAATCGTCATCATGGCGTTTGGATTCGTCTTCATGGACGTTCCTGGTGCCACGCCAAAGAAACCTGCTTCTGGATTGATGGCGCGGAGATATCCGTCCTTGCCAGGCTTGATCCAGGCAATGTCATCACCGACTGTCGTGACTTTCCAGCCATTGAAAGACTTCGGTGGAATGAGCATTGCGAAATTGGTTTTGCCACAAGCGCTTGGGAAAGCCGCGGTGACATAGGTCTTCTCGCCATTCGGAGCTTGAACGCCCATGACGAGCATGTGCTCAGCAAGCCAGCCTTCGTCGCGACCCATGGTCGATGCGATACGAAGGGCAAAACACTTCTTACCGAGAAGCGCGTTTCCGCCGTAGCCCGATCCAAAGGACCAGATCATGCGCTCTTCTGGGAAGTGAACGATATACTTATTGTCCTTGTTGCAAGGCCACTTCGAGTCTTTCTGGCCTGGAGCGAGAGGCGCGCCCACAGAGTGAAGCGCTTTCACAAACTCGCCGTGATCGCCCAGAACTTCCAGGGCACCGCGACCCATACGGGTCATAATCTTCATGTTGACGACAACGTAAGGAGAGTCCGTCAGCTCCACGCCGATATGAGCGATTGGAGAACCCAGGGGACCCATGCTGAAAGGAACGACGTACATCGTGCGACCGCGCATACAGCCGTCGTAAAGATGCGTGAGCTTTTCCTTCATTTCCTGAGGAGCTACCCAGTTATTGGTCGGGCCTGCGTCTTCCTTGCGCTGACTGCAGATAAAGGTGCGGTCTTCAACGCGAGCCACATCGGCCGGATCCGAGAGAGCCAGAAAGCTGTTCGGGCGCTTTTCGGGATTAAGTCTGCGGAGCATTCCGGACTTAACCATCTCGTTACAAAGGCGGTTGTACTCGTCTTCAGATCCGTTGCACCAATAAACGGAATCTGGCTTGCACAGCGCGGCCATTTGTTCGACCCACTCCAATAATTTACGATGAGAGGTATACGGCGTATGTGTCGCAACTTTCATATCGGACGGCTCCTTCAGAATTTGCGCCAACGTTGACACCGACACGTCGCATTTTCCAGCAAAAAATTTACGCATGCCGCGTCGTTGTCGCGTGCCGCGTCGATTTTTACCGAACCAGCCCCCAAACTCGTCTTAAGACTGGATTAACAATCGAATCTTGCTTTCCCACTCCATGTTTCTGAGAGCGATCCCAAGCTCCGCACCCCCGTTTGCCAACGGGGTTGCCCAGACATGCCCACCAAATGCTTCAGCTATTCCTCGAACCAGGTAGAGTCCAGGCTTTTTACCTTGGCGATCAAACACATGTCGAAGCAGTTCTCCGGCCACGACACCTGGCGCAAGTCGCATTCGGAACAAAACATTCTCACCCTCTTCTTCAATTTGAATCTCAATTTGAGAAGCGGCAGGCGACACTTTCATTCCAAAAGCAATGAGCCTGGCCAGCGCTTTGGGCACCTTTTCATGATCCGCGACGACGGAGAGCCCTTCTCGTGCTCCAGTAAGCTGGACGGGAATCGTCTTACTATTTTTCTGAGATTGAGCCTGGGCCAGAGCGTCTCTCATCAGGGACTTTACTTCGCGGCGTATCGGCTGCACCGCTAAAGTTCCGCTTACGCAGCTTGTCATATCGAGCGCATCCTGCATCGACATCTGAATGCGCTCAGAGGCCTCATCAATCCTTTCGATCATCTGAAGAATGCTTTGTTCCTTCTCGGTCAGGCCACCGTTGCCTCCCTGAGCAGGAACCAGTCGTCGGGCCAGGGAAGTATTCATCAAAATGCTGGAGAGGGCGTTCTTCAGATCGTGCGCCAGACCTTCAAGCAGCTCATCGCGGGCCCTCAGGACTTCGGGAAGCTCTTCGGATGGCTCATTAGGCGTCCTGCTCTTTTCTTCAGTTTTTTCAAAGTTTCTGCTCATAGATGTATCGTCTGGCTGCTTCGCTTGAAACATGAAGCCATGAGTTGCAAAGGCGGGACCCACACTGCTATCAAGGAATTTCAAGGAGCAGCAAGGAAATAAAAAGGAGCAGCCGTGAGCCTATCGTTTTCTGATTTATCCAAAAAGATCGAGCCCTTTGTTGCATCGATCCAAGAAAACGCCCTGCCCGGAATCTGGTCCCGCGGGATCGCTTTGACGCGCGAAGCCTCATTTATCCCGGATAAACTCGAACCTAACGAACTGATCATCCGCATTCTCCTCCCCAATCGCCCGGTTCATCCCAGAGTCACCCTTTGGCCGGAAGATGAAGATTCTTACTGCGATTGCGGCGATCGTAACGAGCCTTGCATCCACATCGTTGCCGCAGCCATTGCGTGCAAGAACGGCCTACTGAAGTCGGAAAGCACCCCCACCCCCAACCCAACGGGTCAAGCAAACGGCGTGTCTTATCGCTTTTTTCGCCAAGAGAATCGTTTGCGACTGGAGCGATGGATCCAAGCTGGCACACGAGAAACCCGCCTGGACGAATCTCTCACCTCTTTCATCGGTGGAATTCAATCTGGCCGGATCTCGCATCCTTCCATTGCGGCCACTCAAGAGGATTATCGGATGGATCAAATCCTGACTCCGTCAGGTCGCAACGCGCCTACCTTAGAGCGTGATGCATGGGCGAAGGTTTTAGCGCTTCTGGAATCCGCATCGGATCTTCGATTGGATGGTGAAAAGATCACCGCATCGCATTCGGCCGTAGGTATTCAAGCTGAAGTGGTTTCTGAGAACGGCGGTTTTCGTTTAAGACGCAAAGCCGACGCCTCAATCAGCGAGGTCTTTGCCCAGGGCATCGTTCGCAGTGGCTCCGTTTTAAAACCCGTTCGCGATCCCGATCTATCACCATCCGATCGACAACTTCTCCGAGGCGATGGGACATTTTTCTCCCGCCAGGAACTGGGCGCCCTGGTCTCTGAAATCATTCCAAGACTTGAAAGCAAGCTTCCCGTCAGCCTTCCTGAGAGCGGTCTTCCAAAACTCATCGAATGCGCTCCCAGAATTGCTCTTGAAGTCGATTCCGAGGGTCCGGACACGGTTTCTGTTTTGACAGACCTCGTCTATGGCAATCCTCCGATTGCACGCGTGAGACTTGACCTCTCTCAAGCACCCCTGGAGAGCCTCGTTTCATCGCAGGTTCCAGCTCGCGATATTGCACAAGAGCGCGCGCTTCTTTTCTCGCTTCAATCCGATTTTCATCTTCAGCCTGGCCAGCGTGTGCGGCTCTCAGGAGATGCGGCACCCGCGTTTTTGCGAAAGATCAAGGAGCGGAAAGATATTGAGGTACGCTCCTCTCGTCCGGCTCCTGCTACAAAGACTGCTCCTGCTGCTCCGGCTCTTCATGTATTGAACAACGCACTCGTGCCTCATTTTGAAATCAATGAGGATGGCCGTTTTTCGATGAGCTTCAGCTCTCCCGAAGACGACACTCACACCCCAAAGGAATTCATCGAGGCCAGCAAAGTCTTTCAAGCCTGGCGCGAGAACCGTGAATTTTTCCCACTCCTCTCAGGTGCATTCGCACCTCTGCCCAAGGGATGGCTCAGTCTTTACGGAGAGAAGATCGAAGCGCTGCTTCAAGCACGTCATCACGATGATCGATTGCCAAAGTACTTTATCCCTGAGCTTGCCTCACTTTGTCGCGCATCGGATCAGGCATGCCCTGACCCGCTCATTGAGCTCAGTCGCCGCCTGGAGAACTTTCAGGAAATTCCAAAGAGCGAGCTTCCAAAAGATCTCACCATCAAACCTCGCGAGTATCAGCGTCAGGGCATCGATTGGATGAATTTTCTTCGCACCCATGAAATGGGCGCTCTTCTTGCCGATGATATGGGTCTTGGAAAAACGCTGCAGGCTCTTTGTGCGATTCAAGGGAAGGCTTTGATTGTCTGTCCGACCAGCGTGCTATCCAGTTGGCAGGATCAGATCGAGAGATTCCGCCCATCACTGAAAGTATCCGTGTATCACGGCGGCTCCAGAAAACTGGACTCAGACGCCCAGATCACGCTCACCACCTATGGCGTGCTCAGAATGGATCAGGACTCGCTCTCCCGCGCGGATTGGCAAACCATTGTTCTCGATGAAGCTCATGTCATTAAAAATCCAGGCTCACAGATTGCGCAGGCTGCGCACTCTCTTCAAGCTCCGTTCAGAATCGCTTTGAGCGGCACGCCCGTGGAAAACCGCCTTGCTGATCTTTGGAGCCAGTTTCAGTTTGTGAACCCAGGGCTTCTAGGCTCACAGGATGATTTTGAAGAGCGCTACGCCGCACCGATTTCTCGTGGAGATCGGAAAGCGGAGGAGCGACTGCGCGCGCGCATCAAACCCTTTCTCCTTCGCCGTTTGAAACGCGATGTTGCGCCAGAGCTTCCTCCCCGCACCGAAGTCTTGCTTCACTGCGAACTCAATTCCGAGGAGCGCTCGCTTTACGACGCGATTCTTGCTGCCAGCAAGAAGGAAGTTCTCGAGCAGCTCGGCCAGGGCGGAAGCGTCTTTGCCGCACTTGAGACTCTTCTCAGGCTCAGACAGGCATGCTGCCATCCAGCACTCGTTCCAGGTCAGGCAGAGACCGCGCCAAAATCTTCCTCCAAGACTTCGCTCCTCCTTGAAACACTTCAGGAATCCATTTCGCTTGGACATCGCTCCTTGGTTTTCTCTCAATGGACTTCGTTCCTCGATCTGCTTGAGCCGCTATTAAGCGCCGCAGGAATTGAATTCTGCAGGCTCGATGGAACAACTCCAAATCGCGAGGAAGTCGTTCGTCGCTTTCAAGATCCGAAAGGCCCTCCGATTTTCTTGCTCTCATTGAAAGCCGGCGGAGTCGGCCTCACTCTCACCGCAGCAGACCACGTCTTCTTGCTCGATCCCTGGTGGAACCCGACCGTTGAGGATCAGGCCGCTGACCGCGCCCATCGCATTGGTCAGGAAAATCCTGTTCTCATTCATCGCCTGGTGGCGAAGGATACGCTCGAAGACCGCATCCTCTCTCTTCAACGTGAGAAGCAACGCCTGTCGGGAGCCGTTCTTGAAGGATCCTCCCAGGCGTCGCAACTCACGCGCGAAGATATCTTTGCTCTTCTCTCCTGAACGCTTCTCTCAATGACCCATTCTGAACGGCAATGGGATCGATGGAATCGTGATGGTTGGTAAAACGATAGGCGCAGCCGATGGAGCTGGACTTGACGTTGGACCAAGAATCGTTGCTACCGCAGACGGGCTTCCAGATGGGCTCGGAGACGGACTTGGGGATGGACTAGGCGAAGGACTTGGACTTGGACTTGGACTTGGGGATGGAGACGGGCTTGGGCTTGGACTCATGCTCGGACTTGGGCTCACGCTTGGACTCACGCTCGGGCTGACTGAGGGAGCTGGCCCCGGCACTGGTACGACTGGAATGATCGGAATCACGCCTGGACATTGCGATGGCACGATGAACGTGAACATATGACTGTGATTCAAAGCGACGCTCGATTGCACGCTCACAGTCCCGGTACTTTGCAGCTGTTGAAGCTGGCCCTTGTTCAGAGTCACCGAGTGAGTATGTTTCTTTCCGTTAATGACTCCGCCATCATAACCTTCGCTCGACTCAAAGGTGATGTTTCCATCGCCAGGCAAAGACTCAATGAGTGCACCAACATCATTTGCAGTGAGCGCCATCGAATGAATGTGCTGATTGACTTCATTGGCGACAGCGACTGAGTTTGTTCCTGCTGCTAAGCCCGCTTGTCCTCCGGGCTGGCCTCCAGTCGGCCCATACTGCGCAACAGCACCTTTAAAGATGAATAATGCTGCAACTACTGAAAGGCTTCCCGCAAACAATCTTTGCCTGGATCCAAATCGCATCGCCGATTCCTCCGTGGTTCGGGGATCGGCGATGCAAGCTCATGCCCTACTGCTGCGCAGGAAGTGGACACTTCTGCGAAGTCTGCGCATAAATCGGACATGGATTCACAACAACGCATGACACTATCTGAGTAACAGACGGCGTAGGCGTTGTTCCCGGCGAGACACTTGGGCTTGGCGATGGAGATGGACTTGCGCTTGGACTTGGCGAAGCACTTGGACTTGGCAAAGCGCTCGGGCTAACCGACGGACTTGGGCTGATCGATGGCATCACTGGAGGAACCACGACTGGCGGCACAGAAGTCGTTGGAGCCGGAGTTGAAGTCGGCGAGATTCCTGGCGATGGTGTGGAAACCTGTCGAACCGTAAACTGTCCCTGCATGTTAGCATCCAGAGAGCTGTGGTATGTGAAGCTTCCCACTTTGTTGAAAACATGCTGGTAGCTCTGACCTGGAAGAATAGCGCCCGAATCAAAGGAGTCTGCACTTCCCTCGTCGGAGGTCACCGTGTGAGGCTGGGTATCCTCATTGGTCCAGGTCACACTGGTTCCGGCTACGATGTTATAAGCTCCAACACCATAAGCGCTGCAACCTAAGTCTGCAGCACCCTGTGGAATCGAGATCTCAAGAGTTCGTGAGCGCACGTTCTGAGGATTTGAGAAAGTGCATGCGGTTGGAGATGCCGACGGAGAGACTGACGGAGATGCCGATGGAGTTGGCGAAGCGATTCCCGCAGCGAAAGTGCTGGTAGGAGTTGGGGCAACCTCTCCAGGCATTGCCTCTACCGGATCGGCATCGACAGCCGAAGAGTCCTCTGGAGAACTTGTGGGTGAATTTGTTGGAGCAACCGCTGGAAGAGATGCCTCAAGCGCCATCAGCGCGGCAGTACCTGCAGCGCTTCCCGATGCAGCAGCTGGAGCAAAGTTCACAGTCGTTCCCCACGTCAATCCTTCATCACCCGAAGCGCAGGATGCGCTTCCATTGAAATTGACGATGGTCCTGACTTTACAGAACACATTTCCCTGACCGTCGTTTTCAACCGACTGGTCAACCGCGACCTGTCCGTTCCAGGAGCCGTCTTGCTGAATGGGAATGGCAAGCGAGGTCGGATTCAATCCCTTGCCGGTGACAAGAACCCGTCCATTACGGCAATCCAGGTTCACATCAAAATCGGTCGCCACAGCGGAGTAAAACTGAAACTGAGGAGAGCACGAGGCGCCTGATTGCTGTTGCTGTTGATAAGGAACCTTCTGCTGAACTTGTTGAGCAGGCGTCTGATCGCATTTGACGTTGAAATTTCCGAGCGGCGTTGTGGTCGGTGAAAATGTAGCGCCCGGCTGAGAGCGGGATTCACTATCCTCACTCCCTCCTCCGCAGGCGCCCAAAACAAGCAGCAAACCGATTGAACCAAGCCGAGCCAACAGCGATTTTGTTTTCACAAAGCTCGCTGGTTGCAACAACCGAACCGTCTAAGGTGCGCTGCTAGAGACTTTTAAGACACTCATCTGACGGCTTAGCCGCAGGATCGGCCCACACACCCAAGCGGCCTTTCTGAGCCTGTTCCTGGGCAGTCTGATAAAGCTTTTGAATCTCAGGGGAAAGGTATTTCTCGTCCCGTTTACAGTAAAAAGCACATCCTGATTGGACGACAGAAATTCCAACATCATCCGGCGCCACTCCCGCATGAGAAATCATCACGCGGCCCACAGTATGTTGGTCGGAAGCCAGATAAACTGAGCGTATCCACACCGTTTGATTTTCAAGATGCTTCAAAAGCTCCTCGCTGCAATGCTGTTTGACCGCTTCCGGAAATCCTGTCGTGTCGAGCGCAAGGAGTTCCGCTTCGACCATTTTCTTTTCTTTAGGATTATCCAGGGTGAAAAGCAGACGGGTGGGGCTTTGCACCCGAGCGAGCGACACTTTAGCCAGCGTCTTAGGAGCGATGGCAAACTGATCACCACTGCGGAAGCCGATGACGGCCCACCAGACAGCCAGCAGAATAAACAAAAGCGCAAGTCGGACGACATTGCGCTTAATCACCATTCGAAGAGCCTGTTTAAAAGAAGGGGACGTTTCCATCCCCTTCTCCATATCTTACTTTCAGACGGAGCTCAATGAACCGCTCTCTTCATCATGAGACTGATGAGCTTGAGAGATCTGATTGAGCTTCACTTCAAGCCCACGCGGAGCCGAGATCAGACCCACTTGCGCAAGTCTTTCCTGCGGCAAGCGAATCGAAATCTGCACACTCGTACCTGGCATGCCTGAAGCGGTCATCGTCCCACCCTGGGTCTTGATCACCCGATGAGCAAGAGTCATCCCCAGACCCTTTTCACTGATCCAGTGTTTCAAGACATCCACTTCAGGACCGGTGCTGCTGATGCGGCTACCCCCACTTTGATGATCGCGGGCGCGCTCAGAATCCTGAACAATGATCTCCACGCCACGGAAAGACCCATGCACGGGCTGCTCCACTGAAACGTGAATCGAAGTCCCTTGATGAAGAGTCGAGGCAACCTTGGTAATCGCCTGCATGATCACGCGCTCAAACCGGCGCGCATCCAGGCGTACCCAGATCGGCATCGGAGGTACCGCGGTTGAGATCTGCTTCTCAAGACCAGGACCTGCGTTGAGCGTACGGGACACTTCGTTGACCAGCTCGGAGAGATCGCAAAGGTTCTCGTCCATGCGTGAATCCAGTCGTGCGTACTCAATGATATCTTCCATATCATCCAGGCTGCCTGACAGCATGGCCAGACCGCGCTTGACGGAATCAATCGTACGAAGCTCTTCTTCAGAATCCAAGGACTGGCCCGCACTGCCTAAAAGGTGCTTACCTTCGGTCAGCATGATGAGCGGAGAGCGAAGGTCGGAGACCACATCCAGAATGAACTTGTGACGCTCTCTGGCATGGCCTTGAACCATCTGGGTCAGCTGCGCCAGTGCGCTTTGGATATCGCCAAAACGGCCCTTGAGCGTCGGCATTTTCTGAACATCCAGAGTGCCTGCGCGAAGTGCTTTTGAATAGTGATGCATCCGACGAAGCGGACGCTCGTAAATCCAATATTCGCTGACAAAGTGAAAGACAAAGAGCGCCAGAATCAGGCCGCTCAAGCCAACGAGTACTGGCGTGGCATGATCCTGAGCATTACGGGATTGAGTCTCAATCTCAGCAATGCGCTCCTGAGTGCTTTCGTCCAAATTCGTCAACGTGCGACCGATTCGGTCATGAAGCGAAACCATCTCAGCCTTCTGATAAGCGTCCTTATTGTAGGCAGTCCGCTCAAACTTGACGGCAAACTCCATCATCGAGTCCAGATTGTGGCGAACACTTTCCAGAGACGAGGTTTCTTCGGCGTTTGGATCGAGTTTTTCAAACTGGGTCAGACCGGCCGTGAGGGCCTGGCGAAGCGAATCCTTGGCCTGGTCCATCTCGGTTGGGGTCATCTTTCTGAAATGCGCGCTCATTCTGCGGTACTTTTCAAGGCTTACGGTCATATCGCGTAAGGCCCCTTGGCGCTGCTGCAACTGCTCAACGTGAGCGCGCAGTCGATCATGTTGCTGAACAGACTGACGGTGAAGAACAACCATGGCTCCGAGCGCGAATGTCACCGCCAGGAGGATCAAAAGAGAAAATCGCTTCATTCTGAGAGAACTCCTTTTCACAAAAGCGCATCCCTGCGCAAAGAATTACATACGCATTGTATATAAACAAAGTTGCGTGTCGACGCATTTATTCTCACTTTGTGCAATTATTCGCGGAGAAACGCGCTTTTTATCAAGCGACTGGCGGCGACTAGCGGTGACTAGCGAACAAATCCGCCCAAAAGCGAGCCCACGGCCCAGGTAAAGCCGCTGGCAAATCCGCCGATGACCAGCATTCGGAGCCCTCCCGCCCACGCGCGCTTTCCGGTGAAAAGGCTCAAAGCACAGCCCAGTATAAAGAGCGCTCCGGCAGTGGATCCGATGGAAATCGAGAGAGCGTGCGGGTTACCACGGAAAATCAGAAACGGCAGAAGCGGCACCAGAGCGCCTGCCGCAAACGAGATAAAGGATGAGCTTGCGGCCCCCCAGGGTGAACCCAGGTCATGAGGATTGAGCCCAAGCTCTTCCCGCGCCAGCGTGTCCAGGGCTCGCTCAGGATCGGCAATTATTTGCTTGCCCAGTTTGCGCGCATCTTCCGGAGCAATGCCTTTGGCTTCATAAATCAAGGCAAGCTCCATTGCCTCTTCGTGAGGGTACTCCTCGAGCTCTTCTCGCTCCAAACCGATCTGATATTCATAGAGCTCGCGCTGAGAGCGAACCGAAACATATTCGCCCGCAGCCATGGAGAACGCTCCGGCAAGAAGTCCTGCCATTCCAGAAATGACAATCATATGGGAGTCGCCTGAGGCGGATTGAACTCCACCCGCAACTCCCAACATCAGGCTCGCATTGGATAAGAGCCCATCGTTTGCGCCGAAGACCGCGGCCCGAAGATTACCGCCTGCCGAGCTTGCGCGATGTCTGCGTTCCATGGCTCCCGCGGTCACAGGGCGCTCATGCCCCGAATAGACGCTAATGCCGCGCACCTTCATCGCCGCGAGAACCGAAAGCATTCTCTCAGGCCCCACGAAGCGCAATAAAACCGTTACAAACCAGGTTCTGGCATCCGGACGAAATACGGGCCGAGACTCAGCGGAAGGGATCCAGATCGAGGCTTGCTTTTCCGCGGCATGAGCCAGGGCGTTGAAGAGCTTTTCCCGTGGCGTCCCCACCTCGATTTTCGCAAGGTGGCGATAGAGATACGCGGAGCGCATTTCTTCATAATAATTTTGCAAATAATTTTCCAAATACTTTTGCTGCTTTTCTTTAGACTTTTGCATGGGAGCTCTGCGAATTTGCACTCATAAGAGGTCTTGCAACCCTTCCCCACCCTAGTTACGTTCATCTCATGGATAAGATCATTTGCGTTGGAAAAAATTATCTGGAGCATGCAAAAGAGCTCGGCGATGCCGTTCCCGAGAAACCGGTTCTCTTCCTCAAGCCTCCCAGCTCTCTGATCGAAAATTCTAAAGAAGGGTCAGTCACGCTTCCTCAAGGGCGTGGGCAAATTCATCCGGAGTGTGAAATCGTTGCTCGGATTCGCATGACACCTCGTGGCCCGGAAATCGACGCAGTCACTCTGGGACTTGACCTGACGCTCCGAGACATTCAAGCCCAACTCAAGAAAAATGGTCACCCCTGGGAGATTTCAAAAGTTTTTGCAGGATCTGCCGTCATTGGCCCATGGATTTCACTCTCGTCTTTTGAAAACTATCTGGACCACGAATTCAGTTTCAGTGTGGATGGCCAAGTTCGTCAAAAAGGAAAAGGCCGTGAAATGCGGGTTCTTCCCGCGGATTGCCTGAAGGCTGCGTCCGAATCTTTTCCAATTTGTGATGGGGACCTGCTTTTTACCGGGACTCCTGCGGGCGTAGGTCCTGTTCTGCCCGGACAAATCTCAGAGCTCAAATGGGAAGATCGCCTGAGCTTTCAGGTTCATTGGAAATAAACGCCCTGAGTCAGGGATTAAGATTTGCACTTGAGTTAAAAGCCTCCGAAAATAGGACAAAATAAGACTATGAACCGAATCTGGCAAAAGAACTACCCTGCAGGAGTGCCGCACGAAATTCAGGCAGACCGTTATGCCTCGGTCGTTCAGCTTCTTGAGGAATCCTGCGAGAGATTCGGTGAGCGGACTTCATTCACGAACATGGGCGTGGGACTGAGCTATCGCGAGCTCTGGAAGCTCAGCGGACATTTCGCTTCTTATCTCCAGCACACGCTCAAACTGAAGAAGGGCGATCGCATCGCCATTCAGATGCCCAACCTGCTTCAATATCCGGTTGCGATGTTCGGTGCCTTGCGAGCTGGATTGATCGTCGTCAATACGAATCCTCTTTATACTCCTCGCGAGATGCGCCATCAGTTTCGCGACTCAGGCGTAAAGGCCATCGTTATTCTGGCAAACTTTGCGGACAAGCTCGAAGAGGTCCTTCCTGAAACACAGATCGAGCACATCATCATCACGGAGATCGGCGATCTTTTCCACACTCCAAAGCGCCAGCTCGTGAATTTCGTCATTCGCCACGTCAAGAAGATGGTTCCACGTCACAGTCTCAAGCATGTGAGCTTTCGTGAAGCGCTTGAGAAAGGCGCGACCCTTCAACCTAGCACGCCGGTGCTTCAGCCTGAGGAAACCGCATTCCTTCAATACACGGGCGGGACGACAGGGATCTCCAAGGGCGCCGTTCTCAGTCACCGAAACATTATTTCCAATATGGAGCAGATCGCTGCATGGATGAAGCCTCGCCTGGAAGTCGGCAAGGAAACCATGATGACGCCTCTGCCTCTTTATCATATTTTTTCTCTGACGGTGAATTGCCTGGCTTTCGTAAAAGTGGGCGCAACCATTGTCCTGGTCACTAATCCTCGCGACTTGCCTGCCTTCATGAAAGAGCTCAAGCAATCCAAGCCCACGGCAATGAGTATCGTGAACACTCTTGCGAGCGCACTTCTTCATCACCCTGAGTTTAAATCCGTTCCATTTGACCAACTCAAGCTGACAGTTGCCGGAGGAATGGCGCTTCAGACCTCCGTTGCTCGTCAATGGAGCGAGTCGACCAGGACCACGATCATTGAAGGCTACGGGCTGACCGAGTCCTCCCCTGTGGTCTCCTGCAATCCGGTTGATGATACCGGAAAAGTCGGCACGATCGGCATGCCCCTTCCTTCAACGGATGTTCGCATCATGTCTGAGGAAAGCCCGGAAGCGGCAGCCAAGGAGCTTGGTGTGGGCGAAATTGGTGAGCTTTGGGTGAAGGGGCCTCAAGTCATGAAAGGCTATTGGAACCAGCCTGAAGAGACCGCCAAGGTCATCACTTCAGATGGCTGGCTCAAGACCGGCGACATCGCGCAGATCGATGCCGATGGTTACATCAAGATCGTGGACCGCAAAAAGGACATGATCCTAGTCTCAGGCTTCAACGTTTATCCAAACGAAGTAGAAGATGTCGCAGGCCTGCATCCGAAAGTGCGCGAGTCAGCGGCAGTCGGCGTTCCCGATGAGAAATCCGGCGAAGTCGTGAAGCTCTTCGTGGTCAAAAAAGACCCTTCCCTGACAGCGCAGGAACTCAAGCAGCACCTCAAATCCAATCTGACTGGATACAAGGTGCCACACACCATTGAGTTCATGGATGACCTTCCCAAAAACAACATCGGGAAGATCCTCCGCCGGGAGCTTCGAGGCAAATAACCGACTTCAGACCGTTCAGGCTGCTCGTTTTTCGATCTGATCGTGCTCGCTATGACCGAGTTCGAGATCGCTGTTCGAAACGATTCCGATCATTCGGCGCGACCGATCAAGTACCGGAAGCCTACGAACTTTCTTATCCTGCATCATGCGGCGAACCTCGTCCGCGTCCTGATCATCATAGCAGTACAGAATCGGAGAAGTCATCGAGTCAGCTACGCGCGAGCGATTGGGATCCACTCCTGCGGAAACGGCTCGAACGATGATATCCCGATCGGTGATGATACCGACCAAGCGATCATTGTCGCAAACGGGAAGAGCGCCCACATCTTCGTCATCCATTAATTGCGCAGCGTCCTTGAGAGTCGCTTCGGGTTCAACGGTCTCTACGTGCCGGGTCATCAATTCGCTGATTTTCATATGAGGGCTTATTTCGCAAGCCTCATGCCGATTTGATCTGGCGGGGTGCGGAAACTTTGAAAACAGCGCACTTTCAGCAATTCAGGCGCGAGCCGCTGGTCGTCACGATCTCAAGCTTTGCAGCAGGTGCTTCGCTGCGAACCGTGCGAACCTCACAAGCGTCACGCAATGTCTGAAGCGCTTCAGAAAGCGCGGGATCTTCCTCACTCCAGGCGTCAAGCAATCTCTCCACATGCTTTTGAATCAGCTTGCGGTCAGCCTGAATCGTTTCACAAATATCCTGATTCAGGCGCAAAGCGCGTTCACGCTGACGTTCAAGCTCTGCTTTGGCTTCCTGAACTTCAGCCTGAGCTTCCTGAACCTGTGCCTGTGCCTCGGTCCGCACTCGCTCCAGCTCCGCCTTCATATTTTCAGACAGATTCTCGACACCCGATGCAGCCCGCTTTTGCTCCTCGAAAAGCTGCTTTTGAAGCAGGGCGATCTCCTCGCGGGCCCGGAGCAACTCAAGCTCAGCCTGGCGCGAAGACTGCTCAATAGCCGCAACTTCAGTGCGAGCTTGGGAGAGCTCAGTTCTCAACGCCTTGGACTCATCCCCCAAAGAGCGGATGATGCTTTCAAGTTTTGAGATCTCTCCGCGCAAAGCTTCTTTAGCCTGCTCACTCTCCAGCTGCGATTGAGCCTGCTGGGATTGCGACTGAGCATCAGCTTGAGCCTTGAGTCTTTGGATCTCGGCGTTGAATTTTGATTCCAGATCGCGACGAAGTCTTTCGCGGGATTGTTCGGATTCCATTCGAGCTTTTTCAAGCTGGGCCAAAGTGCGCGAAAACTCTTCACGCTCTTTGCCAAGCTCAGCCATGATTTGCTCGCGCTCGCGTGACAGCTGCGCTTCAAACTTCTCGCGTGCAACTTGCTCGACCCGCGAGAGCTCAAGCGTGTGATTTTTTCTAAGCGTATGAATCGCCTCAAGCTCGCGCGCCATATCATTGTAGCGGGCCTCGGACGAATGAAGCCTGACGAGTGTCGTCTGAAGCTCCTGGCGATGCATTGAAACATGGCCTTCAGCCTTCTCACGCGCCGTTTTCTCGGCTGCCACACGCTTTTCCAGAGTGCCGAGCGCAAGCTCAAGCTCCTGGATCCGCTTGGCGGAGGTCTCTCCTCGCGAGAGAATATATTGAGCATGCTTCTCACGCGCCAGAATCTGGCCCCAGGCGTTCCGGTATTGCGTGAGCTCTTTTCGAGTCTTATCAAGTTCCGCACCCAGTTCCTGGATTTGCTTAGAGCTAGTATCGCGTCCGGCCTGAATCTCCTTCAGCTTGTCCGTCGCCTCCTGCTCCTGTTTTTGCAGAAAGTGCATGCGGGTAATGACCTGATTGACGTACTCGCGGAGCTGCTTTGAGTAATTTCTCTCACGAATCAGCGCGGTTTCAAGCGCACGACTTGCGGCCGCGATCGTCTCGATCTGATGCGCAAGCTGAGAAGGTGCAACTTCACCGGTAGAATGCCGCTCAAGCTCAAGTTTAATGAGATTCAAGTCTTCATTACCAACTGGCCCAACTGACCCATCTGACGTGTATTTCATGGTTGAGCCTCCTGCTGAGCCACTTGTTTGACTTCTGGTTTAAGAGACTTCACCAGATCATTTCGGATCCAGGCGGTTTTACTTCCGCCACCAGTCCGCACTTCAATCCAGTTATCAAACGATCCTTTCACCAAAAGCTGAAGCTCGGCACGCGCCGTTCCCACCTTATTATAATGAATCCCCGGGCCCGCA
>JBJMMA010000192.1:0-4312 GCA_045805065.1 Bdellovibrionia bacterium
GCTCTTCGACCCGCTACCAAACGGCCAAGTGCCAACGACCACAGGATAGCTTGATGCAAATGGATCACGCTCCACTGTGTATGAGTTCATTGCTTGGCCAAGGCCAAGGGTTATGCGCCCGTAGCTCTCCTGTGATGAGAGAAAAGTTTTACTCATGACTGCATATACGAAATTAAGACTTCGATGGGATTGAAATGGCGCCACCCCCATGACTCCAAGCGCTAAGCTTGGACTCCAATTTGACTCCGTCAGCGCAAGCACCTTTGCGTTTAAGAGCGGTTTCACATACGCGCTGGGCGTGCCGAGCAGATCCGCGTTCAGAAAATCCAGGCCGAGCTCAACACCTCCGAAACGTGGCCCCGTTGAAACAGCATCCTCAGGGTCTCCCACCAGACCCATCTCAAGCCCTGCTACACTATTGTAGGGCGAATAACTTGGGGCGACGCGCGTAGAAAAGAAACTCGTGAAGCCAATTGTACCCATGGGCTTAATTGCGGCAGTCGGTACCGCAATAATTGACGAGGGATAGGAGACCGCATGATGCGAACTCAAGAAAAGAAGCAGAAATAACGCAACCCTGAGGATCTTCATTCCAACGCTTCCGAGCAGCACCTCCGGAGCGCGTTTGCAAAAAGAGCGCCTTTTCCATGATCACGTCATCGCGACCAGGAATCCTTCAGCGCTCCCCGCATTCAGACCGTCTGTGCGATTTGCGAAATAGCGATCGTAAAGATCGCTGGACGAGACGTGCAGAGATTTCTTGAATCCACTTTCTTTTGCCATGGCAAGGATCTCTGCTGGAGAAAAGAGACTCAGGAAAGGTGTTCCGGCCTCTTCTGCCCTTTTCATAACGAATTCAAGCGTTGCTCTTTCTTGCGGCCCCACCAAATCAAGAGAAAGCAGGAAAGTCATAGCGAAGGTTGAGCCTGGAGCAAGCCGCGCCATTTGCGCGAGAGTTGCCAAGTTCGTTTCCTTCGTGAGGTACATTGACACGCCTGTCGAGACCACGATCGCGGGTTTACTCTGATCAAAGCCCTCAGCGATCAATCTTTCCCACCACGATTCTCCGGCCTCAAAGTCCACCGGCACAAAATGCAGCCCCTCAGGAACTCCAAGTCCGACTTCAGTGAGCCGATTCTGCTTCCATGCTTGAGGACCCGGCTGGTCCACTTCAAAGATATGCAGGCGCGAGGCGATTTCGGGCCGACGCTGCGCAAAAGTATCCAAGCCTGCACCCAGAATCACATATTGAGTCACGCCTTGTTTGGACTGCTCCTCAACAAGATCCTCAATAAACCGAGCACGCCCTACAATCGAGGCACGCATCCCCTTTGAAAAATCTGGGTTCATATCCGGGCGATTGCGCCAGTTCTCTTCTCCCACAAGCATTGCCCCGATCTCATCGGCCAAGATGTGCGGCTTAGGATCAATCTGAACATGTAATGCTCGCCATAAGGCGACCCGTACCGCGGTATGCTCGGGAGCAACCATTTGAGAATTTGATGCCATACAGCAGCCATTTTGCCGTAGATGGGCGGCAAGTTCAACCCATCAGCGGGAGTTTCACGGTGAAACACGATCCTTGCCCCGGCTCGCTCTCAAGTGCGATTTCCCCGCGGTGCTGATCGATGATGCTTTTCGTAATGTATAGCCCGAGTCCCAGTCCTGAAACATGGGTCGAATGCGATACTCTTTCAAACTGGCCAAAGACCTTGTCATGGTGTTCTTTAGGGATTCCAATTCCAAAGTCGCGAACTGCGAGAACAGCCGCATCATCCTGGCGACTCAGGCTGACTTCGATCGGTTTACCTGCACCATACTTGATGGCGTTTGAAATCAGATTAGTGACAACCTGCTCGATTCGAAACCGATCCCACTCTCCAACAAGCGTTACTCCGTTTTCGACCCAGATCGGGCACCCGACTGACTCGGCCTGAAGCTGAAATCTTCCAACAACTTCTTCAACCAGCTTTGAGAGATCAACGCTCTCAGGTTGAAGCTGAAGTTTACCCATCTGGATCCGGGAATGATCGAGCATATCATCCACCAGTCTCAGAAGCCTTTTCACCTGAGAGCTCGTATGGTTTGCCATCTTGGAGACGCGCTCGTAGGATAGTGCCGCTGGATTGCCTTTTTGAAGAGCCCGTTCCGTAAGCTGTGCCTGAAGGCTCATCGAAGTGAGCGGCGTCTTCAATTCGTGACCACAGACTGACATGAAGGCAGTCTTTGCTTCGAGCGCCTCGTTAAGCTGCTTTTTCGTCTCCTGGAGCTCCGCGATGGATTCTGCGCGCTCCTGAGCAACGTGCTCGATGAAAGCTCGCTTTTCAGCAATCTCTCGCATCTCGCGGATGCTTTGCCGGATTCCCAGCGCGATAAAAATATCTTCAAAGATGACCCAGCCCGTATGCTCAATCCAACGAAAGGAGCTTGCGGAGAGCACTCCATAGACTGACTGCGGCCAGTAGAGACCTCTGAAGATGTGATCCAATGCCACCACGCTTGATGCCGAGATCAAAACGCGCCAGTCGCGGTAGAAAGCAAGAAATGCCAGAGACCCGAAAATATGAAAGTGAGTCTCCACTCTTCCGCCGGTCAAATGAATGAGAAGAGCGGAATCCAGCATCTGCCCGATGGCAACAACGTGTCTTGTGATCGTACGTCCGGGAAGCCAGATCGTCAGTGCGATGGGAAGGCCCAGGATAATCGCACCGAGAAAGACCGCAGCAAAGACATGGATATGGATAGCACTCTGCTCTCCGGTCCACGTCTTGGGAGAGATCAACAATGCAGCCACAATCCCGGCAACATACTCGATCGCCATGAGGATCCCGAACATGCGATCAGTGCGGCGATGAATGGCTTCCTGATGCTCTTTCAGTAGCTGCGCTGCACGACCGGTCATCGGACTGCCACCTTCCGGTGTTCATGAGCCTTAAAAAGTGAGCAACCAAAGACTCTCGTGCGAGTCAGAGGAGCGCTGCCCGAATTCACAAACTGAGCAACGGCCTGAAGTCCCGGATTATCCCCCATATGTCCGCGCGCAATCGTGATCCCGCCGGAGAATGCAAGTCGTCCTTGCTTGTCAAAGCCGACCATATGTCCGGAGGTCAGAGCACCAAAGAGCTTCGCTTCCTTCCCTTCAGGGTCCAATGCGGTCATCACCCCGGGAATGGCACTTGCGTGTTTCCAGAGGAGCCCGTTTTTAATCTCGGATTCGTCCCAGCCCTGGGGCTGAACAAAAAGTGCGTAGACGTGCGCTTTGCCTTCGATCTTGCTCATCAAAGAATCGAGTTCACCCGCGCTTGCTTCGCTGCAGGGACACTTAGGATGAAGAAACAGAATCAGCGTAGGCTTGCTATCCTGAGCCAGCGTCAAGGAAGATTGAGATGGCCACGACGGAAGAGTCTGTCCCACGGCTCCCGCCGCATTTGTGTAATCACTGAGAATCTTAAGTCCGCCTGCAATGGCAGCAAACCAGACCAAGATTACGACGAATAAACTAACTGCTTTCTTATTCAACGTCATGCGAAACGGTTTTTTAAATAGCACAGAGCCAATCCATTTCGTACAAAACTTTGCATTTCCAACATCTACACGGCCGGTCTCATTGGCCTCGTAAATGCTTCTTCATTTACGACTTATGGATAGCAGACAGCCTTCCTTGCATGCCTGCGACAATGCAGCAGACTGCCTTCGTGAGCACAAGAGTGAGATTCTTGAGCAATGGGAGGCTAGAGCGCGCAAGGAACTCCGCGCAGCGAGCGGTAAAAAGCATTACCTGCTGATTGATTCACTCCCACAATTCCTCGATGAGCTGATTGAATCGCTCGAACGCCAGTCACCTCAACTGATCGCAATGAAGGACATTGCTCAGAGCCATGCAACTCAACGGGCGTCCATCTCGGACTATGACCTTGATCAGGTTCAAGCCGAGTATACCATACTGCGGCAAGTCATTTTTGAAGTCATCGAGCACTTTGCCGATGTCACATCCCATGAACGCAATATCATCCTCGATTTCATCGTCCAAGGCAGGGTCGCAGCCGCTGATGAGTACATGCGACTGGCCAAGACTCAAATTGCCTCAAGCCAAGAAGAGCTATCCTTGGCTCTTGAGTCAGCTGAAATGGGCAGCTTCACCTACGACATTCCATCTAAAAGAGTCCACTGGTCAGATACGATGATCCGTCTCCATGGCCTGACTCCGGAAGAGTTCACAGGAAAGCTCGAAGACTTCTGGCCTCGATTACTCCCTGAAGACCGCGAGTCCATTCAGAAAATTCTCAGCGAATCCATCCAGCACCACCGTGAC
>JBJMMA010000193.1:0-39667 GCA_045805065.1 Bdellovibrionia bacterium
GTCAGTCTCGACATCACCCGGAAAGTCTCTAAGACTTGCGTCTTATGCTCTCGGGCTGCCATTTGCCTTTTACCCCTCTGAAGATGACTACAGTCCCCTTCAGTTAGGCTGGCCTGACTCCTACCGCCCCCACTTTCTCTTTCAAAAAATTCATCCAAATTGTCAAAGATCATTCCCTACAGACGACAAAGTACCGAAGCGCTGGTCGTTTCCTTCCGTCGCTTTCGTTACTGCTTCGTTGCGGGGTGAAAATGTAAGTACACCTCTCCCAATTTTGCTGCAACATCTTTTTTAAAAATTTTTGGATTTTTTTTCAGATCAACGAGAGGCCGCTGTTTCGGGCTTCAAAAGCGATACATTTCCGCTATCGGACGCTAGCTTCAATTGCTCGCCGCCATCATTCACCATTCCCATGAGGCGACTAAACGGACGGCGAGATGCTTTTTCCTGCAGCAGTCCTTGATAGCCGCTCGGGAGAATCAGAGGAAAAGCACTGAACACTCTTCCTGAGCCGCTTCTTAGATCCACCTCAGCGGAGAAGCTGCTTGGAACGGTAAGCGAGACGCTTCCGGAATTGGATTCAATGAGTGCCTTATCGACAAAGGACCATTCTCTCATTTGCGCAGAAACGGTCCCCGTCTCTGTACGGCCACTGATGAAGCCCGAAGAATCCGCGATCGTCACATTTCCTTGGCGTGTGTGAAACTCGATGCGTCCTTTAAGCTGTTTCCCATCAATTGCTCCGGCTTTCGTGACGTAGAGCTGATCACCTTCAACGTGCGAGACTTTGACTGCACCAGCGTCGCTCTCAACATAAATCTGCGGGCCATCCACCTCGGAAATCTCGACATTTCCCGCTCCTCCCATGCATCGAACGGAGGAGTGAATGGACTTTACGCGAACAGTGCAAGCAGGGCACAAAACCGCGACGGTTCCTTTTCGAACTGATTCAATCTCGACAGCACCCTGTGTGGAGCGCACCTCAAGATTTGCGTTCCAACCTTTGATAATGACTTTTCCACTGACTGCCCAAACTCTCAGTGAAAGACTGGAGGGCGCTTGAATGTGGAGATCCATTCCGACCTGTGGAAGGTTTCGCTCCTTGAGGCGCTCTTCGATTTTCAGGCCGCGGCCGTATTCAGCGGAAACCTCGATGTCTTTTTCGACGTTTTTATATCTAACGTCTGTATAAGAAAAAACGCGGTTTGCTTCTTCTTGAGATGCGGCTTGAACTTTTCTGAAAGCTTTCAGTCGTACTCGGTCCTGAGACCAGCCATCAATGGTGATATCCCCTCGAGCGTTGGTGATTCGAAGCTCACCCAGAGATCTCAGTGGAAAATCGCGCTCGATCGTATCACTGAAGGTTGCGGCCCCCCCGTTCTGGGCCAGAACTCCGCCTAGGATCCCGGCTAAAATCGAAAATACGAGACTTTTGCGCGTTACAAGCTTGAGCACGATCTTAACAGTTTAAGAGCCAAAATTAGCGAAGTCTAGGAAATCCCTACTGAAAATACCTTTTTCGAAACCCTTGTTTTTCATACTGCGCTGCGTTATTCTCTTTCTTAGGAACAGTTAACAAGCTTAGCCCACGGAGATGGGCTCTAGAAGAGGGTGGTTACCCATACCCCCTTTGATAAGGGCAAACCGGCGCGAAAGGCCGGGACGCAAAGCCACGGGACTACGAGCTGACCTACCCCGATCAGTTCTTGTTAGCCGGGCTGCCAAAGGAGAGGATGAAGATAGGACCAGAAAGGTCCGACCTAAAATTCAAAGGGGGGTCCCCCAACCAGCGAGAGCTGGACGAGCAAGACCCCTCTCTTCTAAAAGAGGCCCGGCAGTGTACGAGAGCACTGCCGGGCCTCGCTATTTTTAACGCGATCTGTTATCGATCGGGCGTGCCGTTCAACGACCTTCTGATCACCGAGATTTTTCACAGCCTTCAGGGCGAGACCTCTCTATCCGGGGTTCGCTTCGCTTTTATTCGCCTGACGGGCTGCAATCTTCGCTGTGCCTATTGTGATTCCGCCTATGCCTTTAAAGGCGGCCGTAAGATGAGCGTTGAAGAGATTCTGGATACGATCCGGCCTTATCAGGTTCAGCATGCCCTCCTGACCGGTGGCGAACCCCTATTGCAACGCCAGACTCCTCGCCTGGCTCGTGCCCTGGTGGACGCAGGCTATGAAGTCAGCGTTGAAACTCACGGCGAGGTTTCGATTGAGGCGCTTGCGCCGTTCACTCGGATCGTCATGGACGTGAAAACGCCTTCCAGCGGAATGAATCGCGGCGGCTACGAGAAGAATCTCCGTTTCTTGAAGCCTACGGACGAAGTGAAGTTCGTGATCGCATCCGAATCGGACTATGCCTGGGCTCGGGACCTTGTTCGGTCGGGCAAAATCCCGACCCGCGAAATTCTTTTCTCCCCTGCTGTGCCTGCACTGGGCTCACCCGGCAAGTTTCCCGGAGTTGAACCGCGCTGGCTTGCTGAACGAATCATTGAAGACCAGCTTCCGATTCGAATGCAGCTTCAACTTCATAAGCTACTCTGGGGTGCAGACCGAAAAGGGGTCTGATTCTAAGCACTTCGTTTAAAAGTTTGGGGCTGGCAGCTCAAAAACATTGACGGAGGAGCTCCGGCTCGGATATTCCATAAGCATACATCTCGGATGGTGCGGTACCAAAAAGGCTAATGGGTCAGTTTGCAAAACTGAATTGTGTCGGTTCGAGTCCGACCCGCACCTCCAATTTTCTTCAAACTTCAGACTTCATCGAATCGCTTTCACAAGAGCCTCAAAATACCGGGGCATCTTCTGCCGCGGATACCAAGCGAGTGCAACCTGATGCTCGAATACCGCGCCTGAATTGAGAATCGCCAGATCGCATCGTTTCAAAAAGAGGCCCGCGAATTCTGCGGTCAGCACCCCGTAACCTAGCCCCGCCTGAATCATCTCGGCCAAAGCCTCTGTGCTGTTTACAAAGTGCCGCTCTCCAGCAACCTGATCCAGAAGTTTATGCTTCTTCAAATAGGAGAAAGTCATGGCGTCCGATGGGTCAAAGTCGATGATTCTCTCTTTTTTCAAAATGTCTGAGAGCGCACGACGTTTCCAGGAAGCAGGACCGACCAGGACATACTCTTCGGGTTTCAGCAACTTGCTGTCCATTTCGCGGGCAACTCGCTCTCGGGAAAGAATGGCTAGCTGAGACCGCCCATTTCTCAGTGCATCTTCACGTGATTCAAGGTCATTGATCTCAAATTCAATGGCCACTTCCTTGAAACCCTGCAAACAAGGAATGCACTGAGGGATAATCCGAGATCGCATGATGCTTGATGGCCCGGTCACGCAGACCCGCACATTGGATTGCTCTCCTGCCCCCGTGATTTGCGCCAGCGTTTCTCCTTCAAGGTCCAGACTCGCCTGACAATATCGGAGAAGTGCCTGCCCCTCGTGAGTCAGCTGCATTCCCTTGCGAGATCTGATGAAAAGCGTGGTCGAGAGCGAGGCTTCCAGCGATCGAATCCTCTGAGTCACTCCTGTTTGAGTGATTCCCAACTCTCTCGCGGCACCATGCACGGTTTGGGTTCGAGTGATCGCAAGAAACGCAGCCAGGTTGGGACTTAGTAAACTCATATAAAGTCATCATTACCTGATAATAATGAATTATTCAAACAAGGCGTCCATGAGTAGTACCTCTGCTGAGGAAAACTCAATATGCTCCTGAATCACAATATTCGACCTGTGAAGTGTTTTTTGAAGAGGGAATATCTCTATAATCTGGAGGCCCACCATGGTGAGTATGAAGAATGCCACCTTTTCGCGGTATCCAGCATCAAGGGTCGTGCCCTTGGATTTCATGCGTTTCTATCAACCGGGGCCGTGTTTTATCGACTCCCGTTGACGGCCTTCGTCTGGAAGAAAGGCACTGAAGACGTTCCGCTCGACTTCCTGCAAACCTGGGATCAGCTTGGCTATCACATCTCGGTCATTGAATATGACTTCCTGAAAGAGCTCAACGGCAAGGTTTTCATGAAGAATGGCAGGTTTGAAAAGTGCGAGTACATGTTTACCGTCGACTTTTGTCACCCGGATCCAGGTTATCTTAATACGACGTTTGTTGAATCACCCGAAGACCACAAGTGCCAGCACATCGTGAAACTGGCTAACGGCCATTTTGGCGCCTATCCCAATAACAAGATTCTTTGGGAAGAAATCGCGTTCGTCACGAAGCAGATTTCCGGAAGGCCAGATTACAAGGTGAATCGTCAGAAGTTTCATGCCGAGAACGGCGACTGGATGACATCCAATGACGATCGGTTCTTTTATGATTTTTTAAAAAAGGATGAAAGCCATGTCTCGAGCAAGCTTGTGGTTGCAGCAACGGAAACTTCGGAATCCGCAGCAGCACCCGCTCAATCTGAAACGCAATGAAAGCTTCTGGATTTCAATAGCTGCTCTCGTCAGCCCTTATGTTGGGACGGTTTTAATTGTGATGGGCGCCGAGAAGTCCGGCCTCTGGATCTGTCGAATAGGAGCCTTGCCAGTGATCGCTGCTTTTCAGAACCATCTGCAGATTCTATTGCATGAGGGCGCGCATTTTCAGATTCATCCTGAGAGAAAATGGAACGACTTATGGACTGACTTGTTCTGTGCCATTCCGTTTTTTGGCTTTGTTCGCCACTACCGTCATTTTCACCTGGCACACCATAGGCATCTGCTCGATCCCGAACGAGACCCGGAAATCGAGTTTTACGCTGATCAGGGCCATTTCTTTGAAAGGAAACGTCCGGCGGCGCTTCTGAAAATGCTCATTCTGGATTTGTGCGGGTACCACTACTTTCAGTTCTTTTTTGCTTACAATTCCTATCTGGTTCAGGAAGTGAGAGCGAAAAGAATGCGGGGCCTTGCGTCTCGGGATTGGCTGCTTTTGAGCGGCGCCCTGGCGATGGGCATTGGATTCATCCTCAGCACAAATGGCTTTTTCCTGTTGGCGTTTTACTGGTTCCTGCCTCAACCGACGTTTCTATTCCTTTTTTTGAAGCTGCAAGGATACGGGGAACACACTCAACGCTCAACGAGAGTGGAGGACTGCACCCTGACTCATGAGCTGGGGCTTCCTGCGCGGTTCTTTATTTATCCGCTAAACTCTGATCTGCATCTGGAACACCATCTCTACCCTTCCGTACCCTGGTACCGACTCAGAGAGCTCCGCAGCGCCCTTCGGCATGAAGCGACTCGGGCGGATTCTGCGGGTTCAACGGATGGCTATTTTTTTGGGAGAAAATCCATTTTGAAGTCTTTGCTGATAACGACTTCTTGAAATCACGAATTGCGAGCCATAGACTTGAATTCAATAAACTATGAAATTCACTTTCGCTCTGATCGCAGCATTCTCGATGGCCCTCTTTGCTTCCTGCTCCTCTGCTGAAAAAGCGCACAATCCCAGCCAGCAGTCCTCTCCGGCGGCTGGCGCGCCTGTACACGACGCAGGAACTGAGAAGCCTGTTTGCGCCAATGCAGGCACGCGCTCTGAAGGATGGATGTTTCAAGGTCGGCGCCTGAAATTCTCCAACTGCTCAGGCCAGATCGCGCAATGCGAGATGCAAGGCACGAGAAGTGAGGGCTGGTACGCCTATAGAAAGTCTGCTTCGGGAAGCCTGGAACGGACGGGACTCATCCAGTTCGCAAGCTGTTCCGGAAAGTAATCGAAGCCGGATGGATGACCACGCCGATTAGATGACTTCAGCTGGCGTTGACTGAGTGACTGCTTGTGCTTCGACTGACACGGCGTTCTTGTTGCGCGCCTGGCGCTTCTTTCTCATGAAGCGTTCGCGCACATGGGCTTTGAATTGAGCAATCCGAGCCTGAGTCTCCACTGGGCTCACAGGCAAGGACACTGCAGCAATCTGCTTTCTCCAGCCCACCATTGCGCTCACGTCCACGCCCACGCCAAATTCGATTTGAGCGCCGATGGCAATCACGCGCTTTTGGGTAAGAACAGCACGGAGCTGAGCAAGAGCTTCACGTTTGCCGACGGAAGAAAATGCACGGAAGACTTCTTTCATCTTTATGATTTCATCGCTCTCAACGTCGATCATGATTGAGGCTCCCACGCCTTCCACCATCTCAAGTTCAGAGTTCACGCCAATGATGGGGCCTGCAATCTCTTCCATCTTTTCCAGATTAAAGATCAAGCTCACGCCAGCTCCCGCGCCAAGCATGGCTTCGGCACCAAACTTGGCGTCAAGTCCTGTGAAAAGGCCCATTTCGACAGGGCCTTCTTCTGGAACTAAAAAGACAAGCTCCGTTCCGGCCTTTGCTCCGATCACGAAACCTGCGTCAATATCAGCAGACAGGGAAAAGCCAGAAGGCATTGGAAGCTCATGCTCCATTGACCATTGGCCCAAGCTACGAATTCTGTTTTCAAACTGCGCAATCGTGGCGACAGGAAATCCCAGGCCAAGGCCCACGTTCCATGCCGTTTGGACAAAGCGTTCGATTCGGGCCTGGGCTTTTTGTTCGGGAGTCGGAACCGCGTTGAAGAATGTCAGAGGCTCTGCAGACAGAACACCTGCTTCTGCGACAGGCATCCCTAGTGTGAGCAAGGCGCCGTAGGACAGAGCTTGGAAAATCTTCTGAGCATCAAAGCGACGCGACATAAACACTCCTGTTCTGTTTTGAGAACGAGGAGTATTTACATCGCGTAACGCGTTGTGTCAATTTATTGAACAGTAGCCTATTTTTGTCAATACTTACGATTACTTACGCTATGCGTTTTCCGGCGCGACGAGGCTCTGCTTCTTCTTGTTCTTCATCAGCTTCCTCATCTGAGGCTCCGCGTCCTTTGTTCAGAACAGCATCCTCATCGTAAACTGAATCCACTTCAATCTCGCTCTTGTCGTAATCGTTCGTCGTGGTCTCGTTCCAGAGGGTATCGAGAGCCGCGGAATAGCGATTAATGAGGTTATAGAAGATGCCTTCTGGAGCCAGAACCGTGTTGATCAAGCTCATGCTGACCGACAGGAAAATCCCCAGAATCGATTTAATCATGGCCATGGAGATGCCTTCGAGGAACATACCCATGATGCGCTTGGTTTCTTCGATCTTCTGAAGGTCCATGTCACGGAGCTCAGGAAGGCCCTTGGCGATTCCCAGGAAGGTACCGAAAATACCACCGATGATGAACAGGCCTGGAAGGATGTTGATCAGCTCGTTGAGCAAGCTGACCGGGAATGCTCCCAACAAGCGATTAAAGAACGGGTTGGTATCAAACACGCTCTTGGTCAGATCGACCATCTTCACTTCATGGCTATCGCGCTTGAGGTAGCGGGTCTGCTTGAGCGTATCGCTCATCAGGCGAGCAACGCCTTCCTCAATCAGGAACACGCGATCCGTGAGACTTGCGATATGATCGAAGTTGCGGCGCTTGTACTTGTTTCTGAGCTCAAAGCACTCATGAAAGGTGTGCTCAAGAATCTGCCGAGTGATACGGTGAAAGGAGCTCACGCGAAGAGATTCGTCGGCATAAGATTCGGCCACATAGCGACGAACGCGCTTTTCGAACTCGACCGCAAATTTATGTTCGGATCTGGCGACATACCAGATCAATACGCGAGTCATGACACCCACGACGAACGTTGCTCCCATGAGAGGGATCACAAGCTCTGCCACGAATCCCAAGACATGGTCCACCAAGAAGCTGCTAATCGGATCCATTGTCATCATAAAGTTTTATCCCCTCATTCGTCTTTCAAATTGAATTTAATGATAACTCGTTGGCTTTTCTTGCAATCGAAGTTCTGGCAGTAATCGCCACCGCTCGATGGCGTGCGACCAGGAATGCGCTCGGTTGCAAGGAAGCTTCGTCCCGTGACTTTAACCAATGGGAGCAGTTTGCTTTGATGATCAAACTGCATCAGGCGCGTATCGAAGATCGGCTCGAAAATCGATTTGGCGCGCTGATAGCTCAAGTCCATATTGAAGTTCACGGCCGCGCGATCCTCCTGACTGAGACTGGATGGATCGACGTATTTGCCTTTATAAGTCGGAGACGCAAAGCCCACGATTTCGACGTTGGCGATGCGGTTTGCGATCTTAGGATCCTGGAACAAGCTCTTTGCGTATTCAGGCATGAACTTTTTCAAGATCTGAAGCATTCCGCCCTTGAGATTTGCGCTGCCCGTATCAAAGTACTCGTTCTGGAAGTTAATCGTCACGTCGCCGGTCTTCAGATCGACGTCCGCATTGATTCCGGCCTTTTTGAAGTTCTCTTTGATTCGGTTAGCCAGCTCTCTTTGCTGATTGAGCTTAGCCAAGGTACCCTGAAGGTTCTTAGCCAAAGCATCGTTTGCCTTCTGCAAGGAGCCGATGTCGCTTTGGTACTTACCTTCTACACCTTTGAGCTGCTCACGATTGGAGGCCAGCTCACCCTTCAGCTTGCCGAGCTGTTCATTATAAGCTGCATTTTGGCGCTCAACCGCTTCTTTGTAAGCTTTCTCCTGAGCAAGCTTTGCAGCCATGCTCTGGGTACCGCTCTTCATGCCGTTCTCGTATGCGGCCTTCTCTTTTTGAAGCGCGTCCTGATGTGCCTTCTCGAGATCGCCAATCGCCTGGTTATACTTGGCATCCTTATCGCTGAGTTGAGCGATGAGTTTTTCTGCCTCACGATTCTTCTCCAGGATACTCTGTTGGGCAGCCTGAAGCTGGTTCATGTAATTGCTGTTTTCCTGTCTCAGAGCATCGATCCGATGCATGCTATCCGCTTTCAGCTGAGCAATCTGCTTTTCAGCCTGCTCTTTGTTCGCTTTGTTTGAGCGGTAAGCGTTCTGGACTTCCTGGATCTGTTGCTGAAGCTTGTTCTCAATGCCAGCAATCGTTTGATTGTTGGCATTGATGACGGATTCTTTCTGCTGAATGGAGCGATCCAGAACCTCGATCTCATTGTTACGCTCAACGATGGCCTGGTCACGCTCGACAATCGCAAGATCACGCTTTTTCAAGCGCTGAGCCGAGACAAGGTTCGCGCTGATGACGTTCTTGACCATTTGCTGGTATTGATTGAGTGCTTCTTCCTTCTCTTTTGCGTCACGAGCCTTTTTCGCGGCCTTGGCGCTCTCGTCCTTGGCCTCGGTCTCGAGAAGCGAGAGCTTGCCCATGAGCTCCTGATACATCTGGATCTCATCGCTGGAAGCGCCGTTCTTTAAGTAATCCTTATTTAATGAGTCGTAAGCTTTGATCTGCTTACGAAGCTCTTCAGCTTCGGTTTTTGCCTGTTGGAGCTGGGTGTATTGCGCAATCGATACGGTTCCGCTTCTGAGGTTAGCCACCACATAAAGAAGCAGGAACACGACCGAGAGAACCAGGAACAAATCGCTGTAGGATGTCCAGTGGTTACCACCGTGCTCGACCTTGGTTTTAATCTTTTCGTAATTAAGATTCACGAAATCCTATCGGAACGTCTTTTCACAAACTTAACACTAAAGATCATAGGAATATTGGCCGATAGGAGCCGTGGAGCTAGTGTGAATATGATCAAACACAAAGTAAAATACCGCGTTGTAGGGGCTGATCGTTCTAAACGAAAGTACTCAATCAACTTGGATGATGGAGCCTCATTTCAATTGACCCGCGAATTGCTCCAAGGCACGCCGGCTCAGGAGGGATCAAAACCTCTCTGCTCCATGACGATTCAGAACGGTGCACTGCTTGTTCAGGCTGGAGTCGATCAAAACGACATCGTCTTTAATAGTAAGCCAGTCAGGGAATCGGAAGTCCGCCCTGGTGACCTGGTGCAGGTCGGAGAATTCTCCATAGAGATTCTCGAATGCCCGCACACAGTTCGCAGCGAATCGAACGCCACTCAGTTTCTGGACGTTTCTGAAATCTTCGGCAACGCCGCAAAAACTGGCGAAGTTGCTCGAGCCCCTGCTGCGACCGAGCCTGCTCCGATCGAGCCTACTCAGGCCGAGCCTGCTCCAACTGTCTCGCATGCTGCCCGAGAATCTTCCTATAGTCATACAAGCTACAATCCACAAAGCCCGGTGACTACCGACTCTGCTCCAGAGTCCTCTTCTTCACCAGTGACTGATGTTGGTCATACGGAAACTCCGGCTGAATCGACCGCCGCGGCTTACTCAAGCTTAAATGAGCTTCCTGCTCTTACGGAAACTGCCGAGAGCCCTTCAACTCCCCCCGCTGAATCAGCACCAGACGCTAAAAATCAAGACAGATGGGCGTCCCGCTCATGGGAAACTCAAGATGATGCCCCCACTCGCGTGGTCGCATCCCCTGCACAGGCTGCAGCTCGAGTCCGCTCTTCGTTTCAAGAAAAGTCATATGAAGACTCGTATACTCACGAAAGTCATGAGTCTCAGGAAGCTCCGGCTCGTCATCGTTCGCGCCCGAGCGCACATCGCGATGTCGAACGCCATGCAGCTCATCGCCAGACAAAGCGTGTTGAAACCCATGCCGCGAAAAAACGTCCAGCTGAGACCTCAGCGACATCATTCTCAGAATCTGATTTCTCGCATATCGCGATGTCTGCCGGAATGGCGGCTCTCGGCGTTGCCGTAAGTGCTCGTGTACTCTTGAGTGGATCAAGCTCTCCTCAAGGAATGACCGTAGCCTGTGCCGCGCTATCCAGCGTGCCAGTGGTTCTTGGAGCGTCCTTAGGACTGGCTCGCATGAATGAGTACCTCAGCACCGAGGCTCATTTGCGGGATTATGCTCGCTTCCTGGGATGGGCATTGATTTGCACTATTCCATGGGCCTACACACAGGGCGCATCCTTTCCGATCGCGATCTTTACTACCCTTCTGACGACGGTTCTGATGTCCGTTGCCTTTGTCGCAAGATTCCGCCCGAATATGGCTCGCTTTTCTGCAGTAGGAGCAGGTCTCTCGGTTGCAGCGTTAACCGCGCTCGTTGCCCAGCATCACTACTCAGCAGAAAAGATGGTTGCTCAAGAATCCTCACCCACCGAGGCACCAGCCGCCGACACCACGGCAGCTCAAAACAGCGCTCTCACCGCGGCCGCTCCTGCACCGGGTGCATCGCTTGCTCCGGCAGCAGCTCCTGTCGCTCAGGTTGGCGCAACGACTCCTAATGCAGTTCAACCACAAGCTCCGACTACGCTCGCGCAACAAGGTGCTCAGACTCCTAACGCCGCGACGAATCCCGTGATTCCTTCTGCGGTCAACGATACGATTCCTCCAATTCCAACTCATGCCGATACTTCAGCAGGATTGACCGCACGCACCCCTGCCGCTGTAGATCCATCGGCAAAAGGAATCATCGATCCTCTCGCACATGAAGAGTTCTTCTCAGCGATCAAGATGGGCAATCTTGAAGTTGTGAAAAGCCTGATTGATCGCAAGCAAGTGGATCCTGACTTTACCCTGGATAAGGGAAGCACCCCGCTCATCGTCGCTTCTGCAAGCGGTCGCATCAAGGTTGTTGACTACCTTCTGCGCCGTCGGGTGAACATCAATGCTCAAGATCCTCACGGAACGACCGCTCTGATGTGGGCCGTATTCAAGGGCCATCGCGACGTCGCAAAATTCCTGATCAGCAAGGGAGCTGATACGAAGGTCATCCGCGATGACGGTGATACCGCGATGGATATCGCCCGCAAGTGGAGACAAACGGAAATCGTAGCTCTCTTGAAGGAAGCATCCAATCAAGAAGACGGCGTGATGACCAAAAAGAGCCACTCGAAAGTCCGCAGGCGCCGCCGCTAAGCGATGGGCTTATTGAGCTCACCCTTTACGGAATGATACTTTCGCCGCAGCAGATTTAAAAGCTGCGGCTCGGATAACGAGGAACCCGTTCCGAAGCGAAGTTGATGGTAGGTCTCCTGCCAGTCCTTCAAGACTTCAGAGACCCTTTCTCTTCTGGCATCCTTCAGATGCTTGATGGCCTCATCGATGTCCCGAGCGGATGTCTTTTTTAAAACCAAGCGCTCCATCTTCATTCTCTCACGTCTCAGTGCCGGCACGCCTTCGCGCACCCGATACCGGATCGAGAAAATCCAGGGGTACCGCCACCTCATGAACAGGTAAAGAGCAAGTGATAGACCTAAAAGCGTTCCAAGGCCGATCAAGAGCTCCATCCGATATTGCTGAGTCAGTGACTCAATCCAATTCCGCAGGGACTTAAGCTTCGGTGAGGATGAAGGCGCGTAAGTGGGCTGGGACTCGAACTCTGATGAGCCTTCCTCTTTGCTCTTGGAACCAGTGAAATTCAAGACATAGCGGTACCAGTAAGCCGAGATCCATTCATAACCATCCCGAAAGACGTTCAGGACACCGGAGGGCCCAAGAATGCGAGGCGTAGGATCGAGAGCGGTCCATCCCCGCTCAGAAGTCCAATACTCCACCCACGCGTGCGCATCGTTTGTCGTGATGGTGAGGACGCCTCCCACTGGGCCTTTGGAGATTCGGAAGCCTGATACGAGCCGAGCAGGAACTCCTGCCATTCTCAAAAGAAGCACTGAGGATGATGCAAACCATTCACAATGACCCTGCTTGGTTAAAAATAAAAATCGCTCCATCGGAAGAAAGCGCTCAGCTGCGATGATCTGCTCGCCCTTCTCCAAGCTCGGGTCCGCATTTGAATCCGAGAGACTTGCAGAAAATCGCTCCCTTTGAAAAAAAGCCGTCAAACGCTCTACCTTCTCTGCTTCGCTTTTTGCTTTGGCAAAGAGAGTGGCTGCGAGTCGCTGCATTCTGACTGTTTTCAGCGACTCCGGAATACCCAAGTCACTTGCCAGTGGAGGATCCTCATCCAACGAAACGTGGCGGATATGCTTTTGATAAGGAAGAAAGACGTAACTAAACTGCACTCTCGCGTCATTGCCTTCTCCATCAATCCACTCTCCCCCAACAGTTCGTGGATAGGGAGAATCCATCATGCTAAAGCCGTTATGAACTTGAAGCGTGCCATAAGGCACGGGCAGGGAATTCGTTCGCAATGGGACACGGTCCGCTTCCACCCAGATAGCGTCTTTGGTCTCCGACGGCTTGACGTACTGAATCCCGACCTTTTGCGCCCTTCTTGAGTTGGCAATCCAGTTCGTTCCATCAAAGATGTCCAAGGAGCGCCCGCGAATCAGTCCAAGAAAGATTTCTTTCGAAAGATCCACGCCCCCCTTTGTATACAGCCTGAGTACAGTCTCGCCGGTTCCTTCGCGACCATTCAGGCCTTTTTTCTCTGCAAGCTCGACGTGCTCTGTGTATCCGACTTTGAAGGAGTCGGACAAGCCTCCCCCTACTTTCATGCGCGGCAGGATCGGAAAAATGATGATGCTGCTAAGAAAGATCAGAAGTGCAAGTTTCAAACTGTTGCGAATGAAACCGACCGGAAGTGGCTCCTGTCGGAACTCGGGAGCTCTTTGGCTCAGCTCGGCATCCAGAAAAGCGCAGGACACGGTGATGGCCGCAATCAATACGAAAGCGAAAATCGCAGGAAAGAGATACGCATCGGGGGCTAGCGCAGATGCCAGGATCAATTGAACAAAACCAAGGCCGATTCGCCAACCTCGGTAACGCCCTGTCTCCGGAGCAAAGAAAAGAATGGAGTGCACCAAAGGCGCAAGATACGCAGCGCCAACAATCGGATGAAACCGGTAAAAGAACCAGGCACCCACTGTCGAGAACACGAGCGCGACCAGGGCTCCAAGCGTCAGTTTCTCCGGGACCTTGAAAAACCCTGAGCGACTCAGCAGGAACATGGCGCCAGCGAGCGCAAAAATCTCAAGCCGCACTTCTCCCGTGCCTGCAAGGGCTGCCATGGAAATGAGGTCCAAGACCCAGCTCAGGCGAGTCGCCAAAACTAATGCATTCATGCGACGCTATTCTTGATATCTCGGACAGGAGCGTTGGCCTGAACAACCGCCAGCTGGTTCAGTGCAGAGACTTTGCCCTGAAATACGCGGCTTCCCTTATCGTCAACGATGATCAAACTGCTTTCGGCGTCTTGGGAAACATCTTGAACAGCTTGTCTTCCCTGCGACCCGTAGAACGTTTGGGCAGTGCGCATCACGGCAGATTCAAATTCCTGACCTGGCTCTGTGCGCAGATCCAGAACCACTCGGGCCTGAGCTTGCTTGGATTTTCGGGTTCTCACCATAGGTCCTATGCCTTTTTCACTTAAGGTCCAGACGATGCTTCTGCAATCGTCCTCATAAGTATAGGCACGAACTTCACCTTCTGAAAACTCCTGTCCTGCTCGCCCTCCAGCTCCCTGATCACCGGAAGCGGTCCTGCTCGACTGGGATGAGCATTTTTCCGGCCAAATCAACCTCTCCCCCGGACCTCCCAGGATGCGGACCTTTCGTGCGAGACCAAAAGGATACGATGTTGCCACTGCAACGCCTTGCCAGCGGTGAATCCCTCGGTGACGGAACTCCATTTTTGAGGACACCAGGAGCTCTGCCCTAGGCTCAATCCTGGGAAGATAAGCCGAGCAGAAGAATCCCTCATCGCGCCACTCACCGATCTCGACACAAAAAAGAGTAAACCGGCTCCGATTCTTGACTCGGACCACATCGTAATGAGCAGCTCCTGCATGAGCCGGGCTTCTTCTGAACTCGATTTCCAAAGCAGCTACGCTTCGCTCGGAAAGTACGCCGGAAAAAATCATTCCACTCAGCAGAAGACTCTCGATGAGATAAAGGACGTTATTGGCCGACATCAGGGCAACAACGCCTAATCCGATCGTAAGTGCGGTGTACCAGTACCCCGCAAATGTGACCTCAAGTCTCCGCATTATTTAGGGGCCTTCACCCGATCGAGAACCTGTCGAATGGTTTGCTGCCGGTGCGCCGTATCTGGCTCGCCTGACAAGAAGCAAAGTCGATGGGCAAGAGCCGGTACCGCAAGATCAGTGAAGTCTTTTGGCAAGACGTACTCGCGACCGCGCACAAAGGCGAGCGCTCTGGCAGCCGAGATGAATTGAAGCCCCCCACGAACTGAAACGCCATGACTGACGCCTTCGCAGACTCGAGTGGCACGAACCAGATCGGATGCGTACTCAAGCGCGCTTTCCTCGACATGCACCAGAGTCACTGCAGCGCGAAGCTCAAGCGTTTGCGCAAGATTCAGAATCGGCTCCGCCTTGCTCTCTTCGACAGGTTGCGAATGCGAATTTCCCAGAGCGGCGCGATAAATACGGAGTTCGTCGGATTTCTCAGGAGGATTGAGAGTCAGTTGAAGCATGAAGCGGTCCAGCTGGCTTTCTGCCAGCGGATAAACCCCCTGAAACTCGGACGGGTTCTGAGTCGCAGCCACGAAGAATGGCTTAGGAAGCGGATAAGACTTTCCATCAACGGAAACCGTGCCTTCT
Source organism: Bdellovibrionia bacterium (assembly GCA_045805065.1). Classification (GTDB taxonomy): domain Bacteria; phylum Bdellovibrionota; class UBA1018; order UBA1018; family UBA1018; genus CAZCBS01. The sequence continues at coordinate 15,336 of JBJMMA010000193.1, forward strand.
GCCATCGCCTCGAGCAGTGCGCTTTGCGTTTTTGAGCTCGTGCGATTGAGCTCATCCGCCAGCAGGAAATGAGCAAATACGGGGCCTTTTCGAAACTCAAGTTCAGCGTTCCCCGGAACCAGGCGCAACACGCCGATGATATCGCTTGGCAAGAGATCACTTGTCATTTGAACGCGACTGAAACTGCCCCCGAAAACATCGGCGAGCGCTTTTGCAAGCGATGTCTTTCCTGTGCCGGGAGGGCCTTCAAAGAGAACGTGACCGGACCCCAAGAATGCGGAAAGAGAGAACTCAATGATCTCCTGCTTTCCTTTCAGCCGGGACTCCAGCCTTTCACGAATGACCTGGATCCACTCATGAGCTTTCTGGGTAGCGGGGCTGCTGGAGTCTGATTTTTCGATGTGTGAGTGCTGCGCACGGCTCATGTAAACATCTCCCAAAAACTTGTTATTAGGCGCTCTGGCCCGTAGAATCCGAAACGAGCTTGATACTCGTGGCGCTTTTCTGCTTCAGATCCTGGACCTCTGCCTCCAAAAGAGCCAGTTTCTGACCCAGCCTTTGATTTTGCGTCAAAAGCTGACTCAGCACCGTGCTGTAGTGAATGAGAATGAGGATCATGAAACCGCTGAGAAGCAGGAACAATGATGAAGGCGCATAATAAATTCCCATCATTGAAGAGAACTTCTCGAGCCAATCCCGCTTCAAGGTCAGAACCAGCATGGAGCTTCCCGTGAAGAACCACAGCAAGGAGTAACGCTCCTTGATCTTTTTGCGGCGAACGAGTTCAAAAATCGTGGCCATCAGGGAAAAACATGCAATCAGGGCAACGATTTCAACGCGATGAAAACCCATCACACGCCCTCCTCGCCTTTTACAGGCGCTGGATGATAACCACGTCCACGAACACGATCAAAAAGAGTCGAAAGAACCACTTTAAATACGTAATAGATCGATCGATGCCAATTGATGGAGCTTGTACCGCTTTTCCTGGGTCGCATTTTGACAGGGACTTCCGAAACCCGAAATCCATGGCATGCAAGCGGCACCAGGATCTGAACTTCAGGATAATCGTCCGGGTAACTTTCAGCAACAAATTGAGCAGCCCTTTTATTAAAGAGCCTGAATCCGCTGGTAGTGTCACTCACCTGCATTCCCGTCAAAATCCGGATATTCAGGGACAAGGCCCGGCCTACAAACCAACGCAAAAATGTCGTGCTTTCGATTCCCTCGGAAGCGGATTCCTTGAAGCGAGAGCCGATGACAACATCAGAGCCCTCTTGTCGCGATGGAACCAGAAGCTTTTCAATCTCCGTTGGAATATGCTGACAATCACCGTCCACTTGAACCACAAAATCAGCGTGATTCCTTAAGGCGTATTTGAAGCCTGTTTGCACGGCCATGCCGATACCCATGTTATAAGGAAGTCTGATGATGCTTGCACCGAGCTCACGCGCAACCTGATAGGTCTGATCCTTGGAGCCATCGTCGATCAGAACAAATGAGACATCGATGCCCGGGAGCTTCAGTGAGCGAAGCTCGGAAACAACGGTAGGGATATTCTTTGCTTCGTTATAGGCAGGCACAACCACCATCAAACGCAATCGCCGTGCAGAAGCACTGGACGCTTGCGCTAAAGCGCCTGCGCTTTGCGAAGTGTCGTGAGTTTCACTTAAAGCCGCTGTGCTGCGATATGCTTTTCCTGCCATAGCTCTCCCACACACTCTTATCGGTGGGAAACGCGCAGGCCTTAAACCTGTGTTTTGTCGGCAACTTTAGCCCAGCTTGGTGCCCAGCTCAGTGCCCAGCTCAGTGCATTGTAAAGACGCCGATCACACCGCCGCGAAGCGTGACTTTATTTGCGCCTGCACCACCCGTGGTGGTGTTTCCGGTTTTGTGAACAAGAGCTCCCACGGTCGTGCGAGCCGTCACTTTATTGCCGCCCGAGCCGCCGGTAGAATTGATATTTCCGCCTGAAGCGATCCGAGTCGCAGTGGCGTTCAAGGTGCCTAAGTAGGCGTAAGTGTAATTGGCATTCGTCTGACCGTCACCGTTGACGATGGTCACTGTATCTGTCGCTGCAATCGGAGAGGATCCCGTCACGCAGGACGCGGTCAATGAGTTCACTACCGTCACGCTGGTACAAGGGATTCCGCCGATGGAAACCGTCATTCCATTCACAAAGCCAGTTCCAATGATGGTGACAGTTGTACCTCCGGCCTTTGGGCCGCTCGGAGGGGAGATCGCAAGAACACTGAAAAGCTTGATTGACGTCAGCTGCTTTGTACCAATGAGCTGGGCCTTGGTACATGCTGATAGAGTGACAGCAATGCTCACACTGAGTGCAGCGTTGAGCAGCTTGCGGAATTGCCGCGAGTACCCGATTTTTAACGTCATAAGGCTGACCTTTCATTTCTAAATACGTACAGCAGTGGTTTCAACCTAGCGTATCGAATGATAATGCTATTAACTTAAGTATAATAGTCAGGAAACGCCGCGTCAAAATTATTTATTTACTCGTAACTTATCGAAATGTAAGGGTTTTTGTATATTTATAGTTCAATTAAATAATAGTACCCTTCGCCCTCCCTACCCACCTCAGGCGAACGGCGTATCTTATTGATTTTAAATAGCTCTTAGATAAGAAAAAGGCACTCACCTTGCTCCTTGGTCCTTTTAAAGGAGAAGGTTCATGAACAACGAAAGCAATCAGCATCAGGATGCGATCAAGAAACTCGATCAACTGGTGAAGGGAATCCGTTTTGCCATGCTGACAACGGTCGACGAGCAGGGAAATCTCCATAGCCGTCCCATGGCAACTCAGCAGGTCGACTTTGAAGGCGACTTTTGGTTCTTCACTGACGATAACGCTCCCAAGTCTCTTCAGATCAAGAAAGAGCAGCATGTGAATCTCGCCTACTCACGCCCAGACGAGCATCGCTTTATCTCAGTGGCTGGTCGCGCTCAAATCGTACACGACAAACAGAAAATGCAGGAACTCTGGAACCCCATGTACAAGACCTGGTTCCCTCAGGGACTCGACACTCCTCACATCTGTCTGATCAAAGTGAGCGTTGATCATGCCGAATACTGGGACACCCAATCCAGCGCCATGGTCCATCTGATTGGTTTTGCCAAGTCTCTCGCGACAGGTCAGCGTTACCATCCAGGAACGAACGAAAAACTGGATTTGACCGGCTGATCACATCATCACGGCGTTTTTTTAATCTTTCATTGCGCGCGCAAAGGATCGACGGTTCTCAACTGTTTGCAGCAGCTCCTGATACCGATCGGAAAAATGTGTCTCAAGCGCTTGCCTGAGAGTTTCTGTGATCTGTTTGAGCTCCAAGCGGGCCTGGTTGATTTTATTTTCCAGGTCCGCCTGGAAATCAGAGGGCAGCGAGATTCCATATCCTCTCGGCGCAAGCTTCTGAGGCGTAAGACTTTCCTCGAGCTCTTTTGCCCGCATCACCGAATGAAGCAAAGTTCCATTCGGATCGAGTCGCGCACGGGAATCCTCGTCCTGCAGAAATTCTACAACCTGTTTAAAGAACGTCGCTTGCTGCTTTCGAACCAGGTAGGACTCCAAGATAAAGTATTGAGATGCGAGACTTGGCTGCTGCTTGAACTGATTCATCCGGTCACTGGCCTTCGTTTTTTCTAGATAAGAATCGAGATCCGCGCTTATTGCCTTTTCAACGTGAATCGCTTGAAAGGCGCGCTCGAGACGCGGCCTCTCCGATGCAAACAGATAGCCCTGCTCTTTGGCCTGTCTTCTATCCTGCACGAAACTCTCGTCCATCAGGCGCGCTCCCTTGAGCGCATCGTAGAGGCCAATCGGCGTAACAACATGCACGTCTTTATGAAACTTGGGATCAGCGACAACAGATTTCAAGAGATTGAGAGCTTCCGTTGCGCAGTTGTTGGACAAAAACTGGTAACGCCCGTGATATTCCCAGAAAAGCTGCAACGATCGATACAGAAACTCACGCGTTTGATACTCACTCAGATTCAGAGGCAGGCTGATCAGATCACGCAGTTCGTCCGCATTATATTCGCGCATGACCTCAAGCAGAGAAAGCAGATAAAGTTGCGAAGGATAGTCGCCATTCATCCCCTTGAGAGGGCTGATCTCGTAACCCTGAACATTGGCTCGAAAGCTTACGACCACATGATAGGAAACATCCTTTAAACACTCCGGACCAGGGGCCGCTCTCTCAGGAGCACAGAAAACGAGCCGGTACATCGCATGTCCCCAACGGCTCATCGTCTCTTTTCCCTGACTCGCAAACAGATAATGAACCTGGTAAAGTCTTTTTGGATCCAAACGCACAAAGCGCACTGCCGCGCCACTCACCTCTTCCTGACTGAGTGGGACGGTTGCATTGATCTCACAAGGCTTCGCCGGACCGTTTAAAGGAAAAGGATTCCAGCCAAGCTCGGATGCAAGCTTATGAGCAAGCGCGGGCCTGCGACATTCAAACTCTGGGTCCATCGCAAATCGCTCAATGTTGACGGCAAGCCCTTCTTGAGAGCTCTCAAATTCAGAGACATCGGGAGAGCGGTCCGAAGTTTCTTCTCCAATGCGCCGCTTGGGAAGGATTCCACCAATCTCGGCAGCGCCTAAAAGTGTCTGCATCTGGGGATCGTTTGAAAGCCCGGCTTGGCGGTCATACACACGGGCTATTTCACGAATGAGCGTTGCCATGGCAAATTGATCAGCGCTCGCGTATCCGCAACCCCTTGGAAAAGCGGAACCACGAATCATCGCTGTGCCAAGCGAACGCTCCAGAGTGATGATTCGCCCCTGACTTGAGCTCAGCTTGAACCCCATGATCTGATTCCACTGACAACGATTGAACCAATCGGACTCGACATCAGCGAATCGAATTCGAATTTCGCCGCCAATCGCGCGCTTCATTTTCTCAGGAAGTTTTCCGGAGACCTCAGAGAGAAAACGCTCCATGCCATTTATCTCATCTTTATTGAAAGCTGTGATCTCCTTGCGATCAAGACTCAGCCGGAAATCATCGGTCGCGCTGGACTGCGCGTTGAAACAGACAGTGAAGGAAGCAACCGCAACGAACCAACGAATCCATTGAAAGCGCATAGTTTGCGCAAGCTACTCGATTCTCCAAAGAACTGCAAAGCATGCTTCTCTTGCCACACGTCGCTAACGCTGCGCAATTTCAATATCGCGCACAACAGCATGACAAAAACTTTGGAGGCACACGATTAACCATGCTAATGAGCAAACCAGCAGAACCTGGACTTACTCTAAGGAGAAGCCAAGCCGTGAAAAAACTCATTCTCTCATCGCTTTTGTTCACTAGTGTTATGCTCCCTAAATTCAGTGAAGCAGCCGCATTTCTGGCTGATCTCACTCTCTCTCCAGTCAAGACAGTTCTTGAAATCGTCGTGAGCCCAACCGCAACGACGTTTGCCGGAACGCTCGCGACTGCTGATCGCACCGCAGATCGTCAGGAAATTATGAATGCTGTGGGATCGGATGCAGCAGATCATTTGAGCGGCGCAGACGAGACCCCTCTCCTCAAAGAGGTCCACTCGATGCTCCGAAACGAGCTTGCTCGTCGCGGTGACACAAAGGCCTATTCGGATGTCGATCTCTCCCGAATGATTGCAGCCGAAATCAGCGAGCCTTAATCAGATCAGAAATCAACGCTTGCATCGGGGCATCCACTCGATGCCCCGTATCAGCAAGCTCATAAAACCTGCCTTTTACACCGCGCCTGACAAGCTCTTGATGAGCCTTTTTTGCGTTCTCGCAAGACACCACATCATCTTTCGCCCCATGCACGGCATCCATCCGATACTTCACTGGATGTTCAAGCTCATCGACCAGGAATTCACAACCTAGCCCGATGACGTGATCAACCTTGGGCATGGCTTGCGCGATGAAAGGCGCAAGATATCCGCCTTGAGAGAATCCTATCAATGTGACGGGGAGATCAGGCTTGCCAAGCTGTGAGGTGATATCCCGCACAAGCTCACCGATGAACCCAACCGCAATCTCCATATCCACATAGTACTCATCGGTAAAAGGATTCCAGAAGTACCAGGAGAAACCCATCCGATAGCCTGTTTCGGTGCGACGTGGCAATGGAAAGGGGCCATTAGGCGCTAAAATGGCCGCGTCATCGGGGAGTACGCTTTTCAGCTTCTCCATCATTTTTTCTCCGGACTGCTCATAGCCGTGAAGCAAAACAACCAGACGTTTTGCGTCATGGGGCGCATGAAAAAAGTAGTCAGCAAATAAAAACGATGTGATGCGGGTGCGCATTCTCTTCATAAATGGAACGATTTTCAGTATGCTCTGAAGCACGACGAATGGCAAACACCACTTCAACTGCAACTATTAAGCATCTGTTAGTCGACCTCGATGGTACCCTCCTGGGGAACCGCAACCTTTATTTGTCGTATGACTTCGCTCGACAGGCGCTTTCTAGCTTGAAGGTCTACGGCGGGATGACTAAGGCAGCCCGGTTGCTCCTCTCCATCGGCCGCGAACTCAAGAAAACGTCCACGGATCTCACCAATGACATCCGCATTGTTGAAACCTTCTCCAAACAGATGAACATCTCGATTGAGGAGGCTCGACGCGTTTTGCGCGACAGCGTGATGACCATCTTTCCTACTCTGGAAAAGCACTTTTATCCGATCCAAGGAGCAAAGGACTTTTTGGACTGGGCAAGTCCACGTTATCCACTCACCCTGGCGACAAACCCAATCTGGCCGCCCGAGATCATTGAGCTTCGAGTGAAATGGGCTGGAATCGATCCATCCATCTTTGCCGACGTCACTCATGTACGCAGAATGCATGCGTACAAACCATCGCCTCAGTACTATGAGGAGATCTTGGAGCAGAACGGCCTCAAGGCAAGCGATTGCCTGCTGATTGGTGACAATATGAAAATGGATCTCCCGGCAACTCGTGTCGGAATCCGGGTTTTCATTGTGGGCGATTTCAAGAATCTCACGCCGATTCGTATTTCAAATGCGAAAGCGCAAGCCTGGAAAGGCAACTATCCTGCTCTTCGAAAACTTCTTGAAAGTCTTTCCAAAGAACTTGTTCAACAATAGTTAGATAGCTAGAGTTAGATAGCAGGAAATCAGACCGAGCAGCTTACGCTTTGCGTCGAATTTTCTTTTCACTCTTGCCAGGTGAGCTAAACTTCATGAAGTGTTGAAACGAACCTGTTACCGCTTTCTGAATTCCTTTCCTGCTGTAAGCCTGCGCACACAGGCCTGGCTGATTTCAACTGCGCTTCTTGTTCTCACCGCCATCCTGGGTGCAAAAGCTTACTCCGTCGCCCACACCCATTATCGCGAGATGAGCGAGCTGGTGAACTACGATCTCTCGATCCAATCCCTGGTGAAAGAGCACAGCCTTCGTCAGCCCTTGGAAGTTTTCAGAGAGGAAAAGCTCACACAGGCGCATGAAACCGCACTTGGGCTCTTTCGGCTGATCCTCTGGGCCATGCTGATCTCCGGAGCGGTCACGGCCTGGCTTCTCTATCTGTTCTTTCGAGGACTCGTTCGTCCTTTGCATACGTTAAAAGCAGCCACACAGAGAATCGGAAGCGGGGAACTTTCCTGTCGCATCTCCACAGGGTCAGGTCTTCAGGAGCTCAGAGACCTGTCCAGCTCCTTCAACTCCATGGCTGAAAAGCTTCAGAAGCTTGATCAGGCCAAGACAGAGTTTTTGGCCATGATTTCCCATGAGATCAAGAATCCGCTAGCCGCTCTCAAGGAAGGACTCAATCTTCTATCCACTCGTAATGAGGACCTCAGTCCTGCCGCCCGCGCTAAAGGATTTGCTGCATGCTTGATCGCATCCAAGCGCCTCGAGTCCATGATCAATAACCTGCTTCAGAACTCACGCATGGAGGCAGGCTTCTTTCGACAAGACATGCGCTTCAAGGATCTTCATCTGCCGCTTCAGACCGCAATCGACGAAGTGAGACCCATGGCGGAAAAGCGACAGATCCGCTTTGATTTCTCGCCGGAAAGCGGAAGCATGATGGCCACGTTCAGCTCAGACGGCATGATCCAGGTCTTTGAGAACCTGTTTCTGAACGCCATCAAGTACGGATCTGAGAACAGCACAATTGAAGTTCGGGCCTCCCTCACCCGGAGACCGGCTCAGAACAAGGGCGATCCGATCCCTCAAGTCATGATCGAGATCAGCAATTCCGGTCCAACGATTGATGACTCTGAAATCAAACGCATCTTTGAACGCTTTTACCGTGGCTCCAATCTGGGAGCCGCAAGCGCTACGAGCATGACCCCAAGCGGGATGGGACTGGGACTTCATGTCGTCAAAACCATCATTGAGGCCCATCATGGCGAAATTACGGTTCACTCGCTCAAGGGGCGCACCACTTTCAAGATTTATCTGCCAATCGGAGTTGAGCCAGAAATAGAGCGCCACTCTCGACCCAGTTCGAACGTAGTAGCTTATCACAGTACCTTATAAGGGAGCACCTTGATCATGAAGGATCGAATTTGGCTGATTGATGATGATGAGCAACTCACTGACATCTTGTCACTTACTTTGGAGACTCATGGCTATCTGGTCGAGGTTTCACGATCGTCAGGACAGGCTCTTGACCTGCTCCAGAAGCGCGAGCCAATCCAGGACTCCTCAGCCGTGCTATTGGATCTGCGCCTTGCGGATCAGGACGGCCTGACACTTCTGCCACGCATCCGGGAAGAGCTGCCAGAAGTCCCCGTCTTCATCATCACGGCTCACGGGGACGTTGACTCGGCAGTCGAGGCATTTACGCTTGGAGCAAGCGGCTATTTCAGAAAGCCATTTGAGGATGGAGAGCTCACGGAAAAGCTCAGACAAGCCATTGATCAATATCGCCTGAAGCAAGAAGTTCAAGTTCTGCGATCGCGCTCCCTTGCCAACGAGAACCTGCCTCGGGTGAACGATCTGATTCCATCACGTGACCCGGCGATGGGTCCGCTCTTGAAGAAAGTCGAGATGGCCGCAAACGTGATGAGCAACTGCGTGATTCATGGCGAGAGCGGCACCGGTAAAGAGCTCGTGGCACGTGCGCTTCATCGCTTGAGCCCGCGCCGAAACGGCCCTTTCATCGCGTTCAACTGTGCCGCACTTCCAGAGTCACTCATGGAAAGCGAGCTATTCGGACACGCCCGAGGCGCGTTCACGGACGCCAAGGAAGCCAAAGCAGGCTTATTCATGCGCGCCAACGGCGGCACCCTGTTCCTGGACGAGATTGGCGATGCCCCGCTATCCATTCAAGCCAAGCTTCTCCGCGTGCTGCAGGAAAAAGAAATTCTTCCACTGGGAGCCACCACTCCGGTCAAAGTTGACGTCCGTGTCGTTGCGGCAACCCATAAATGTCTCAAAACTGAAGTCGAGCAGAAACGGTTCAGGCTTGATCTGTACTACCGGCTTCATGTCCTGCGACTTGAAATTCCGGCGCTTCGCGAGCGCCCCCGGGACATCATCTTTCTGGGCTCCTTCTTTGCCGAAAAGCTTGCACGCGAGATGAACCTCATGTTCCGGGGTTTTACGGGTGCAGCACAAACGGAAATGGAACGATATGCCTGGCCCGGAAATGTACGCGAGCTTCAGAACCGAATCGAGCAGGCCATGGCATTGGGTGGCGGTGGAATCATTCCGTCGCGCAACCTTTTCCCTGAAAGAGAAGCGCCTGATGCAGGTGATGAGGACATGGAAACTCTTTTCGAGGACAACAAAGAGCTGCCTCGCGATGAAGCCCCCCTGCCTTCCTATCAAGAAGCCAAGAGCGACTTTGAGAAAAACTATCTGGAACGAGTGCTCCATGCAGCCAAAGGAAACATCGCCAAGGCAGCGCGCATGGCCTCAAAGTCTCGGACCGAGGTCTACGGGCTACTCAGAAAGCATGGACTGAATCCGCTGGTTTTCAAGAATTCAGACGCTGAGGAAATGAGTTCAAACAGGGAGGCTTAACCGCCCCCTTCTTCTCGACATTCAAGGTGGAGGAGAGAATCTTGGATGTCGAGAGGAAGAGTTCAGGCGTTCTTCACGCGCTTTTGGGGCGCCGTGGTCGCACCCCAAAAGCCAGAGAAGACTTTTAAAGACTGTGTGTGGGTTGTGGAAAAAATCGAATCAGGTTTTTTGAGTTACGTACTAGCAAACTCCGACGGCAGGTAGCCACTCCGAGAACCGAAACAGTTCTTCATCCGCTTTGCAGGTTCGGCAGAACCGGTCGTACTTCGATGAGGCACGAAACATCTTGTGGCAGAGATTGCAACGAAGATGGTCTGCGCCCACTTTTCTCTCACGCTTCTTTTCGGTCAGGAACATTTTCAGTTTCATCGGGATACTCCTTTCTAAAGTCATCGTCGGTATGGAGCTATCTAAAGCAACGACCGTACCAACTCAGACCCGTCGCGTAATCAAATTGAAGCGACACTGAGAAAATCCCGGATGGAAAAATGTACTAAGTTCCGTACACGTGCGGATATCAACTGTGTACTGCTGTACCAAGCTCAGTACAAAGCGCTGAAGCCGGGTGGAAATTCAGATCCAGTCGTAGTTGAAACTGATGCTGACCCGATCCACGCTTGCGCGATTGGCGGGAACTTCATGCTTGAGCCAGCTCTCAAAAAGCAGAATCTCGCCGGGCTTGCAGAGGAGATTGATGTATCGCTGATTCTCTTCCCGGGCTGAAGCTTTTCTGGGCGGCGATCCCATAAAGCAGGTGATGCGAGGATCCTCGATCTTGAAAGTTCCGGAGTCTTTTGGAACCTTCACATAGTAAGTCCCGCTGATTGCTGACAATGGATGCAAGTGAAAGCTGTGGTGCGCGTTCGTGCCCATGATGTTGATCCAGAACGAGGAGATCGCGAGACGCTTCCCTTGAAGATCCATTTCCAGATGCTTGGCAAAGGACATCACTTCCTTGTCGATTGCCTGCTTGAGCGCTTCAAAACCGCTCGAGCGCTCATGGAGGTTCGCGATCGACGAGTAGGAGGTATAGCCTGCGACATAATTTTTCTTGGACCAGCGTCTTCCGGCATCGTCCATCTCGCGAAACGCATAACACTCCCTCAGCAGGGAATCATTGAACGCATCGACCGATTTGTTCCGCCCAGGGGGTTTGAGGTTTGCGCGCCAAACGGAGGTTGGGAAGAGCTTCTGAATTGCCATAATAGCCTTGCTTGTACCGGGCAAGATCTCGAAATTCAACAAGCACTCTTTATACGTCTGCCTACTCTCTGGACACTTTGAGAGCCAGAGAACCTTGCAACTTGTTGAATTCACAAGGCAGTTTAGTGGTATCTACCTTGCTTTATCACGTCATCAGATGAAAAAAGTCGCAATCTTATCCAATCCAAACTGTGGAAAAGGCCTAGGCCCACGCGCTATCCAGCAAGCGCGCCGCGCGCTTTGGGGATGGCCACTTGAGATCCTGACTCCATCATCTCTTCTCGAGCTTCAGCAAACGCTATCTAGTCTCAGTTCAAAAGAATACGAAGCCCTGATCGTCGTGGGTGGTGACGGCACTTTCAACCAGGCCCTGAAAGCCATGAGAGCGACAAGCGAGCGGCATATCCCGCTCTATCCATTTCCGGCGGGTACCGCGAACGATCTTGCGACTGAACTCAAACTTCGTCCGGACTGGGACCAGGTGCAGACCTTATTAGATGAACAGCAGATCGAGAGAATCGATTGCATCACTGTCAACGACGCTCCTTTTTCCACGATCGCGGGAATCGGCGCAGGATCTCAGCTGACTTCAGAGTTTAACTCCCGCAGAAGCAGCTCCCCGTTCTTCAAGCTCCTCAATCAGCACCTGCACAACCACATCTACAGCATTCTGAGCGCAAAGACCCTGCTCTTCGGCAACGACTACTTTCACCGGCTTCATATCCGAGGCGAAGGTTTTGATGAAAAGCTCAAGACACCGGTTGTCTTCATCTGCAATCAGCCACGCTTGGGGGCCAAGCTCACCGTGGCACCTGATGCCAAGAACAATGATGGACGCTTCCATGTCATGATCGTTCCGCGCATCCGGAAGCATCGCCTGATCACAGGGCTCATTGCCCTTCAACGCGGGTACGTACCTCAGGATTTCCTACTATTCTCGACTGATCGCCTGGTCATCCGAGATCTCGATGGCCGCGACATTCCGGTTTTCGGGGACGGCGAGACACTGGTCTCCGCGCCCGAGCTTCGCTTTGCCACTCATGCGCTCAGCCTGCCAGTCTACAGCGGCAGACTCATGAGGCAGCATATTTCAAAAGGACTCACTGAGAAGTCCTCTAAAATCCGTGTCGAGATTCCCGAGGAGGCTCTCGTATGAAACTCCTTTTGACGGGCGCTACCGGATTTTTAGGAAAGCAGCTGCTTGAGCTTCTTCTTGCCGATTCCAGGATCACTCACATCTGGGTGACCACCCGGAACAAGCGCTCGCACCCAAATCCAAAAGTCGAAGTGATCCGGATCAACCTTGCAGACCCAAGCCAGCTCTTTCAGCTGGATATTCTGCCTGACGCGGTCATTCATCTCGCAGGACTCTACGATTTCGAGGAAAGTTACGAGAACTGCTACACACAGAACCTGCTTCCAGCGCTCCATCTCGCCCGCAAGGCGCGGGAATGGAATCAATCCAAGCGGGTACCCATCTATTTTGCATCGACCTATGCAGTCACGTACGGACAAGATCTGTCCGCCGCGGAAGAGCCTCTGACAGCGCTTCCTCCGCCGAACATCCCCTATGCTTACACAAAGGCGATGGCGGAACGAGCGATCACCGACTCCGGAGTTCCCAGCGCGATTTTCCGACTCGGCATTCTGGTCGGAAAATCCACTGACGGAGCCATGGATAAGCTGGATGGAGCCTATGCTTTCGTGCGCCTGATGGAAGCATCGCGCCCTCTTACAAAATTCTTAAAAAGAATTCCATTGCCGGCCAAGGCGGATGGAATTCTTCCCCTTGTACCCGTCGATGCAGCGGCGAGGATTTTCCATGAGGCGATCTTTCGCCCGGAGGTTGCATTCACCCCTGCTCAAATTTATGGTGCATACGATCCTCGAAGTATTCCTATCCGCGAATTCGCCGAATCAGTTCTCGCCAAATACGCCCCCGGCGCAAGCCCGGTATTTTTTGAACGGATCCCAAAGTCTGTGTTGGACTTTCAAAGCCGCTTGACTCCGGTTTCTGCTGATGCATTCAAATTCGCACTGAAGCCTGTCGCGATTCAGAACCCAAGATTTCAAAAAGTCTTTTTGAACTCATTGATTCCACACTTCAAATCCTATGAACATGCATTTTATTCGGGCTACCGCATGATTACGAGAGGGTTACCATGAGCATCCCGCGCGAAAGAAAAATCGTGCTTCTCAATCTTCTCAATCACGATGTCGTCAAAGAGCGCACGGTTGAGCTTGGAGGCATCCGCTTTTCCATCGTCGAGCACGACGTCGGCTGGAATATCCCTACAGTCCAGGCCCTGATCAGAAAATATGACGGTTTTGCGGACGGAATTGCCATCAGTGGCGTTCAAAAGCGCATCATTGCTGGCAAGAACACTTTCATGCACCCAGTCTCACTGAGCTTGATGCGTACGGCAGTAAAGACTCCGATTTATCTTGCCGACTACTGCCGCGAACTTTTCGCAGAATGGACTATTCAAAAGCTTCTTAAGGAACAACCGCAGTTCTTCCACAGCAAGACCGTCCTCTTCCATTGCGCAGCCGCAAGCTCGCTTTTGCCCCGCATCGCCGGAGTTGCCGGAAAGGTCCGCGCTGCCGACCCGATGTTGCTTCCCGGAATCCCGGTCACTTTGAAAACTCTCAGGCAGATTGAGGCTTACGCCTGGACAGCGAAAACAGCAGGTCGATTCCTGGTTGAAAACAAGATCAACCCGAAAATTCGCCACCGTACGGATCGACTTCATCATTGCCTGGTTGAAGCCATCAAAAACGCTGACATCTTTGTCACGTTCTCAAACCTCATTGAGAAGATTCCTGATCTGTCGGCGCTTAAAGGAAAGACTGTCATTATCGACTTTCTGACGGATGAGGTTCGCGCTCGCCTCGAAGCCGCAGACCCGGCGCAGGTCGTTGTCTTTACGCCAGACGTTCCACAGTTTGATGAGATCCCCTTCAGGCATTACTCAGTGTTTTCCGCTCTGATTGACCAGATCCGCATCGCCCAGGACAGCCCGCTTCCTTTTGATGAGTTCTTGTTACGCTGGATTCAAGAATTCAATGTCAAGCCACGATCCTTCAAGCACACCAAGGGAATGGTCAGGCGTTGCGCATTTGTGGTTCATCCACTCAACACCTCCCAGCTCTGGGAAAACGCAAAACTTCCCTTCATGCTGGATGCACCCAGAAGGATTCAAAAACTTGGCGAGGCGGCCGCAGCCCGGCTTCCAGCATTCCAATATGGAAAGATCGAAGGCATCGTCAGCGAAGCCACTGGCCAGGAAGTAATTTGCGATCTCTATGCGATTCCCGCAACACCCAAGCAGCTTCTCTCCATGAACGAAGAGTTTGTTTACAGCCGAATGGTTCAGGCGGCAGAGCTGGCGCGTAAGAATGGCGCAAGCATGATCGGCCTCGGTGCTTACACCAAGGTTGTAGGCGATGCAGGCGTGACGATTTCCCGCCGCGCCTCGATCCCCGTGACGAACGGAAACTCTTACTCTGCATCCGCAACGCTCTGGGCAGCTCGCGAGATGCTGGAGCGAATGGGCTTGGTCAGAACCGTCGATGGCAAGCGCGCGCGTGCAAAGGCCATGATTGTCGGAGCCACGGGAAGCATCGGCCGGGTTTCCGCATTACTAGTCTCTCTTGTCGTGGATGAGCTCGTACTGGTTGCAACAAGACCCGACAAGCTTCTTGAGCTGCGCCAGGAAGTCCTGGACCTCTCACCAGGTGTCCGCGTCCATGTCACGACAAATCCTGATCCTGACCTTCCAGACACGGATCTCATTGTCACGGCAACATCCAATCAAAGCGGAAAGATCCTGGATATCATGCAAGTCAAGCCAGGTGCCGTGATCTGTGATTGCTCTCGCCCACTCGATATCGGAGCCGATGAGGCGGCGAAGCGTCCAGATGTTCTCGTCATTGAGAGTGGAGAGATTAATCTCCCCGGAAATCTTAAATTCGCCGGGAGCATCGGTCTTCCCTATCCATCGGTCTACGCATGCCTCGCCGAGACCGTGCTGCTGACCATGGAAGGACGCTATGAACCCTTCTCACTCTCCAAGCACCTCTCGCTTGAGAAGGTCAAAGAAATCTACCGCATCGGAATCAAGCATGGAGCGAAGCTTTCGGCAATCTGCGGCCCCAATGGTCCTATCACAGATGCAGATATCGAAGACTGCCGCGCCCTTGCGCTTGAGCGCCTGAGGACTTGGACTCCAAGGAGCCCCGGGCTGAAAACTGAACTTCTGAAAGAGGCTGAGGAACTCTCCGTATGAGCCAAGCTTACTTCACTCGAGCCTTGAATTACACATTGGCGAACGAAGATACGGCCATGGAACTTGCCATGCTGCAAGAGGGTCTGGGCCATATTCTGTCGGTTGCGGGAAGCGGCGGACGTGTTCTTCCGCTTCTCTCCAAAAAACCAAAGAGACTGACCTGCGTTGACGTCTCTCAGGAACAACTCTATCTCACTGAGCTTCGTATCGAGTCCGCTCGAGCTCTCACGCATGCGGAGTTTCTCGCATTCTGGGGCTACCCTCCGCGCAGCGCAACTCCCGGTGAACGCAAGGACCTTTACTCAAAGATCAAGCTCTCCAAGGAAGCCGACACTTTCATTTCAGGACTTTTTAGCTCTCAAACCTGGCAAAGCGTCCTTTATCTTGGAAAGTGGGAGCGCACTTTCAGCACGCTCTCCCAAGTCAATCAACGCATGACGGGACTTGCGGGACGCAAGCTTTTTGAATGCCTGACCCTGGATGAGCAGAAAGCTTATCTCAAGAAGGAATTTCCAAAGACCGCGTGGTCCGCCGTTATTTTCCTTCTGGGAAATGCAGGGATCTTCAACGCCCTCCTTTATAAGGGACACTTTCCAAAAAAGAATATCCCCGATTCGTTCTACGGATTCTATTCAAAAACATTTGAGCGCCTTTTTCATCAAGCTCCAGCCCGGGAAAGCTATTTTCTTCAGCTTCTCTTCTTTGGCAAAGTTGTCTTTGTTGAAGGATGCCCGGTTGAATGTAAGCCAGAAGTTTTTCAGGCCGCAAAAGAAGGTCTCTCCGGGACTGAGATTCGCTACGAACGCGGCGACCTACTCGAGCAGATCAAAGGAGTCGATCAACCGATCGATTTTCTGTCTTTCTCAGACGTGCCCTCCTACTTTACGGGAGAGACTGAGCGCGCCTTTATGCAGATCGCCCGTCCAAAGCTCTCTTCAGGTGCGCTGACCGTCAACCGCAATTATCTGCACATCCCTGAAGATACCGATATAAAGGGATTCAAAAGCGCGACACATGAGTTTCAAGCTGCCATCGACGCAGAAAAAGTCGGAGTCTACGTCGTTGATGTGCAACGGAAGGTCGAATAACGGTGTCCGATGAGAACACTCCTGGTCACCTCACAAATCACTTACGTTCCAAGAAACTATCAGGCGCTTTTTGAAGGCGTTCTCAAGAGCGCCTCTTCGCATATTGCAGGACTGGTCGTGCTTGAGAACCTTTCCTGGAGACTCTCAAAGGACATTCTGGGCCTCAAGCTTATGGGGTGCTCTGAGATTTCCAGGCATCTTTTCAAGAACGTCATGGAAGCTCGCAAAAGAGAGCGCGAGCGTCTTTTTGAGTCCAAAGGCCTTCCTGTTATCCGGACCCAAACGATGAACTCGCCCGAGATCATTGAGTACGTCAAAAGCAAAAGAATCGATTTGATCGTCAACGCTCGTACGCGTTGCATCTACAAGAAACCGATCCTGGAGGCGCCTCGCCTGGGCTGCATCAACATCCATCATGGACTCCTGCCTGAGTACCGTGGAACCCTTTGCGACCTCTATGCGCTTTTTGAAGGCCGCCCTGCTGGATTTACAATCCATCAGATGAACGAGAAAATCGACGCAGGCAAAATCCTGAAGCGCATTGAAGTCTCGGGTCACGGTGAGAAAGACTTTGCGGCTTATCTCGAAAAAGCTTCCCTCATTGAAGGTCAGGTACTCGGCGAGCTCCTCAATGACATCGCAGCCCAGGACTCTCTTCCTGCTGGGATTGAGAATCGTAGCGAAAAGTCCGTTTACACCCGGAATCCAAACCGCAAGCAGATCGCAAAAATGAAAGAGGAAGGGCTCGTACTATGATTTTAGCATTTCATGGATGCCCTGGACTGCCTGAGGACTTTGACCTTCTTGCTCAAGAGCTGAAACGGTCCTCATCTCAAGTCTTGCTCAAGGCGATTGCAAGAAAGGGTTATCCTGGATCCCAAAGCTTAGCGAGCTCGCTCCCCCCAAGCTCTTTATACTTAGGCTACTCTTTTGGCTGCGCGGACGCAGTCGAAGCGGCTTCACTTGATCCTCAAACAAAAGGCATCATCCTGATCGCTCCCTATCTTTATCCTACCAAGGAAGCAGGAGCAGGAATGAAGGTGCTTTTAGCTATTCCAGGATTAAGCGACCTTCTTCTGTCTCTTCTTGGAAAGAAGGCGACGAAAGAATTTGTCGTAAAAACCGCTCATCCCAATCAAGCTCCGGACACGTACGTTAAAACGGGCGAGCGATACGCAAAGCCTGCCATCCTGAAACGCGCGATGACTGAAACGAGCGGACGGGGCCCAGGCATCACCGCAGCCCTTGAAACCTTGAAAAAGAGAAACGTCCCTGTGCTTCTGGTTTGGGGAAAACAAGATCAGGTCTGTCCTGAGAGCTCTCAGTTTGAGCCTTTACGAGAACTCTTTCCACATGTTCGCGAGAGATCGCTCGATCAGGCGGGACACGCTCTTTTGTGGACGCACCCAGAGATTCTTTCAAAAGAAATCATTCAATTTTCCCAGGCACTCGCCTGATCCATTTTAACGGAGGAACGATATGAAAACCCAAGCCCAGCCTCGCGCAGGTTACTATCCAGGTGCTCACCGCGGAAACAACGTTCATACGTTTCTGGAACATCATCTGGCAAAAGACCCAAACCTGGTCGTCCTTCAATGGGTTAACCCGCAAGCTCTGAAAGAGTTTGCGGCAAACGGTTTTAGCGGTCCGCTCAAGCATGATTCAGCCACAGTAGGACAGCTGCATGACCATATCGGCAGAGTCGCCGCGGGGTTCCAAAAGCTTGGAATCGGAATGGGCGATCGCGTAATTGTTTTCATGCCGATGTCGCTCTATCTTTACGTTGCGATGTTCGCGCTTCAAAAGATCGGTGCGATTGCCGTTTTCTTGGATTCTTGGGCACGACGCAATCATCTCGGAGCAAGCGCTCAGATCGTTGCACCTAAAGGAATGGTTAGCTTTGAAAAAGCATTTGAGCTTTGCAGCCAAGTTCCGGAACTTGATTCGGTCCCATTGAAGATTTCTGTAGGTCCTACCACGCGGAAATACGCTGCTCGTCTGGAAGAGCTTTTTCAGTTCCCAGCTTTTGCCGAAAGTGTTCCTGTCGAGCAAGAACATACGGCTCTGATTACCTTCACTACCGGAAGCTCGGGTACACCCAAGGGCGCAAATCGCACTCATCGCTTCTTAGCGGCGCAGCACTATGCACTGGATGAGTGCATTCCCTACACCACCTCAGATGCTGACCTTCCGGTCTTCCCGATTTTCTCACTCAATAACCTGGCTGCAGGCGTAAGCACCATCATTCCTGCCTTTGACATCGGCGTTCCAGGCGATCATGATCCAGAAATTCTTCTGGCTCAGCTTGAAGCATGTCATGTCACCTGCACGACCCTGTCCCCTTCACTCTTCAATCGCCTGTCCGCTCACTGCTTACAGAAAGGCATCACGCTCTCAGGGCTTCGCCGAGTCGTCACGGGCGGAGCTCCCGTGAGCCGCGATAATGTGGTGGACATGCAAAAGGTCGCACCGAACGCCGACATCTGGATTCTCTTCGGATCGACCGAGGCTGAGCCCATGGCTCATATCGAGGGGCGCGAAATGGTCAATCAAAAGACCCGCGCTGCCGAAGACCCTGAGTGGGTGGATGAAGGTGTGAACGTCGGTCACATGGCAGAGGGCCTCTATTACAAGTTCATCAAGATCCAGAAAGGACCTGTTGAGGTCAATCAGGCTTCCGATTGGGCATCGCTCGAAGTATCTGCAGGAGAAGTTGGCGAACTGATCGTTGCGGGCGAGCACGTTTGCCGAAATTACTATAACGACGACGTCGCATTCAAACGCGCCAAGATCATGGACGAGAACGGAACGGTCTGGCACCGCACAGGTGACTTAGGACGACTCGACTCTGAAGGAAACCTCTGGATTGTGGGTCGCGTTCACAATGCGATCAATCGTGGCGGAAAGTACTGTTTTCCGGTTCGAGCCGAGCTGATCATGAAGAAGCTGCCTTACACTCAATACGCAGCTTACCTGGGCGTTTCTGACGAGAAACTTGGAGAAAAAACCGTCGCAGTGATTGTTCCACAGGACAAATCTGTTCTGGGCACCGCTACAGAGTCTGAGATGAAGCAGGAATTACTCCGAATCATGGACAAGAACGGTGTCCCGGTCGATCAGGTCCTATTCCGTGAAAAGATCCCGATGGACCCTCGCCATCATAGCAAAGTCGAGTACGATGTATTGAGAACGGACCTCATGGCAGAGGGGCTTGTTTAAGTGCAAACCCAGGCTTTGGCAAAATCGCCTCGCAAGTGGCTCCAGTTCACCAAGGAGCGGTTTGATCCAGCATCGCATCTGGTGATGATCCTCCTTTTTGTGATTGCCCACCGACTCCTCTTTCCAGGACATACAACCCCACTGGCAGTCCTGGCGGTATTTCTGGGAACCGTCGCCTTTTTCTTCAAGCTTCGTCTTTATGACGAAATCAAAGACTATGAGCTCGATCTTGTTATCAACCCGACTCGTCCTCTGGCACGAGGCCTGATGACACATAGCGATCTCTATAAGGGAATCGCCTTTTGCATCGTCCTGGAACTTGCTTTGTTTGGCCTTCAAGGCCCTGCCGCTTTGGCTGCTATTGCGATCGCAATCACCTACTCGCTTCTGATGTACAAAGAGTTTTTCATCCGAGACCTGATCCGTCCGCATCTGACGACTTACGCTGTCAGCCATACTGTTGTCTCAGCCCTTCTCTCGCTTGCGCTCATCTCGGCGTTTATCCATCGCTATCCTTGGCAGCTCAGTCGTGAGGCTCAGCTTTTCGCCCTGAATAGCTGGTGCCTCTTCAATATCTTCGAGTTTGGACGAAAGACTTTCACTTCATCTGAAGAACGCGATGGTGTTGAGTCTTATTCAAAGATCTTTGGTCGCTCTGGCGCCGTAGGATTGGTTGTGAGCATGGCGCTGGCATCGGCTTACTGCCTGATCCGAGTTCGATACAGCGCAACCCTTCAGACCTTCATCATCGTAGCTTGCGCCGCCCTGATCGGAGTCGGAGCGATCTACGCCTTCATGAACCGCCCGCCCTACGGAAAGGTCTACCGCGCGTTCTCATCCATTTACATTGTCATTATTTACCTTGGGATCGTTGGAATCCGCCAACTTTCTTAATCGGGGAGCTGAATTTATGTTGATCACCCAAAACAGTACTGAAACTTACGCCAAGCGCGAAGCCGGAGGAAAAGGCTTTAACCTTTATCTCCTCTCCAGACAGAACCTTCCGGTTCCTCAATGGATCGTTCTGGGAGCAAGCCTTTTTCGCTCCTATCGCGCAGCCACAGGCCTTGAGCAAAAAATCGCGGACACGGTCAATCAAGCAAAAACCCAGGATCTTGCTCTGATTGCGTTCAAGGTCCGTGAGATGATTCTTGCGACTCCCTTTCCCAAGGAAGTCGAGCAAAAAGCCCGTGAAGCCTACCGCGCGCTCGCCAAACCTTTAATCGCCGTTCGCTCTTCGGCCGCAGACGAAGACTCGGCACAGCACTCCTTTGCGGGACAACTCTCCACGTTTCTTTACGTAAGAAGCGAAGAGGAAGCGCTCCGTTGCCTGAAAGAGTGCTGGGCATCCGGCTATTCCGAGCGTGGCCTCTCCTATCGCATCCAGAACGATATGGATCTCTCTGTCCCTATCCAGGTTGCAGTGATTTTCCAAGAAATGGTCGACAGTGAAAAGAGCGGCGTTCTTTTTACCTGCGATCCGATCAAAAAAGACGGAACTCGCACCACTATCAACTCGGTCTATGGCGTGGGCGAAGGTCTGGTCTCAGGTCTGCTGGATGCCGACACTTATCTGATTGAAAAGAAATCTGGCTCCATTGTCTCTCAAGAGCTTGTCAGTAAGAAATCCAAGCTCGTCATGAACATCCAGGCGCCTGAGGCTCACACTCAAGCCGCCGAGCCAGAGAACACGCACGAGGTACCTGTCGAGACGTCCCTTCAAGATGGCGCTTCACTCACTGAACAGGAATTGAAAACGCTGAACGAACTCGGCGCCAAAGTCGAAAAGTACTACCGCTTTCCGCAAGACATTGAATGGGGCATGAAAGATGGAAAGCTCTATCTTCTTCAATCCCGCCCGGTCACTACGCCAATCAAGAATGAAGAAGGCCTTCTTTACATCTGGGATAACTCGAACATCGTGGAAAGCTATGGCGGCTTGACGCTTCCCCTCACTTTCACTTTTGCCCGCAATGCCTATCACTGGGTGTATGTTCAGTTCTGCGAAATCCTTTTGATCCCTCAAAAGGACATCCGCAAGATGGATTACTTCCTGAGAAACATGCTGGGCATGTTCTATGGACGTGTCTTTTACAACATCCTGAACTGGTACAAGCTCACCTCGATTCTTCCGGGCTTCAAATACAATCGATCCTTCATGGAAACCATGATGGGAACGCAGCATAGCCTGCAAGATGAAATCGCAGACCGGATCAAGCCTCCAGGCTTTACCGAGACCCTTTCATCGAAGGTCATGCGAACCATCAGCGGACTGAAGTTCCTTTGGTTCCACTTCACGATTCAATCCATGGTCGATAACTTCTTGGAGTATTTCCATACTGAGTATTCCAAGTATCGTCACATCGAGTACTCCAAGATGCCCGCAGATGAGATCTGGGCGCTCTATCAAGAAGTCGAGCAAAAGATGCTCATGCGCTGGCATGCTCCGATTGTGAACGACTACCTCTGTATGGTTCACTTCGGGCTTCTCAAAAAGCTCACCAGCAAATGGCTCAGTCACCTGGGCGATGGCCTGCAAAACGATCTTCTTTGTGGCGAAGGGAAACTTGAGTCCGCAGAACCCACGCGTGAGCTGATCCGCATGGCGGCCATGATCTCAAAAGAGCCGGCGCTCAAAACCCTGATCGAATCGACTCCTGCCGAAGACTGCATGGAAGCTCTCCAGCAATCCTCCCATAAGGAGTTCAAGACACGCGTTGCTCGCTACATCGATCTCTATGGCTTCAGGTGCATGAATGAAATGAAGCTTGAAGAGAAGGATCTCTATCAAGATCCATCCTTCCTTTTTGTCTGCCTGAAGAACTATCTGCGGTCCGGCCAAACGGATCTCGAAGGCTATGAGAAGCGCGAAAAAGAAATCCGTGCGGCTGCCGAAAAGAAAGTTCGCGAGAACTTGGGTGGCTTGAAACTCATGGTCTACAAATGGTCTCTCAAGAACGCTCGCCTGGCCGTGAAGAACCGCGAGAATACTCGCTTCTGCCGCACCCGGATTTATGGTGTCGCAAGAGCCATGTTTCATGGCATCGGAAAAGACTTCACCGCTCGCGGCATCATCGATGCTCCGGAAGATATTTTCTATCTTCAAATCGATGAGCTTGCTGGTGCATTGGAAGGCCATTTGACCGTCCAGGAACCAAAACTTCTCGTGGAGCTTCGCAAGAAGCAATACGAGGGGTACGCTGCAACTGAGCCTGCCTCTCGCTTCATGACTCGTGGACCAGTCTACTGGATGAACGAGCACACCGAGCCTGAACAAGAAGCGGAAGAAGACACCCACCTTCCTCCGAACACGATGAAGGGCGTCGGTTGCTGCCCTGGCGTGATCGAAGGCACAGTGAAAGTGATTCTATCACCCAAGGATAATCTGGAGCTCAATGGCGAGATCTTGGTCACCTTGAGAACCGATCCGGGTTGGATCCCGCTCTATCCTTCAGCTTCTGCGCTTTTGGTGGAGCGTGGCGGACTGCTTTCTCACTCAGCCATCGTGGCGCGCGAGATGGGTCTTCCGACGATTGTGAGCCTCAAGGGCCTCACTCAGAAGCTCAAGTCCGGAATGCGTGTCCGCATCAATGGTGAAACCGGAATCGTTACGATCTTGGAATAAAAAAAGCCGGAAGAGCCCAAGAGATCTTCCGGCTTTTTATTTTTGACGCGCTCCTCTACCAATTGGAGCCGGATACCTTTTATCCGCGCAAGCGGGCAATACGCTCCTCCAGCGGAGGATGCGATGAGAAGAGCTGCAAGAAGGACTTGCCTCCCGAGATCTTCATTGCCTGAATGGCAGGCTGAGCAGTGGTGTCGTTGAGCTCGTAGGCACGGCGCAAGGCTTCGAGAGCCTGGACCATGTTCTCACGGCCCGCAAGGCGCGCACCGCCTGCGTCCGCACGGTACTCACGATAACGGGAGAACCAGGCGACAACCATCGAGCCGAGGATCATGAAGATGATCTCAAGCACGAACTGCGTGATGTAGAAAATCGGATACGAGAAGTCGTTGCCGCGACGATCATCGCGATCGCCACGAAGAGCGGTTGCCGCAGCAAACGCAAGAACGCGAGCCAGGAACATGACAAACGCGTTCACAACGCCTTGAAGAAGGGTCATCGTCACCATATCGCCGTTTGCGATGTGGGTGACTTCGTGTCCAAGAACACCTTCCACTTCGGCCGTGCTCATACGATTGAGAAGCCCTGTCGAAACCGCAACGAGTGCACGAGACTTGGTCGGGCCGGTCGCAAAAGCGTTGAGCTCAGGAGATTGATAAATTCCGACTTCCGGCATGGCAGGAAGATGAGCGGCACGTGCCAGGTTATGAACCATCTGCACGAGTTGTTGAAGATCCGGATCGCGAGTGTTCGGGTCAACGACCTGAACTCCCATCATCCACTTGGCCATGACACGAGAGAGCGCCAGAGAAATCAGCGCGCCACCCATACCCCAGACCAGGCAGAAGGCCATGAGCTGGCTGTAGTCGATTCCGTACGCGGTAATGTACCCGTGAATTCCCAGGACATTGAGGATGATCGAA